>NZ_JBFSVE010000005.1:34642-118293 GCF_041467715.1 Vibrio sp. 10N.247.311.14 | reverse complement strand
ATGCAGCGGATTGCAAATCCGTGGACCTCGGTTCGACTCCGGGAGGCGCCTCCATCATTCAGAAAAAACCAGTCCTAGTGACTGGTTTTTTCGTTTTTGACCCCGCTAAAAGCTTCCTACGTACCCATTTCAATGCTTATCAAAGAAATCTTTGTTACGGATATACTTGCTCATTAAGTGGTAAGAGAAAGGTCTTATCAGCCAACTAAAGATAGAGCGACCAAGGCGGATTAATGTAGGAGTGTTCTCATAGATTCGTCCGTTATAAAGCCAAAGCACTTTACCTACATGCCAATAGAGCAAAGGAACCGGTGGCATGAAGGTCACGATGTCGATGTCACAGCAAATTCGGTAGGTCTTCTTACTCATGCGATAGTGCTTTCGAAAGCTCCAATCACCAATGGCGGGTTGGCCAAAAGTCACTATTCGTTTAATACAGCCTGGGTACTTTTGATCAAAGTAATCAGCGAAGACACAACCGATAGCGCCACCGGATGAGTGACCAGTAATAGAGATTCTTTTTCCTTGTTCTAAAAGCGGGATGAGCGTCGCTTCCAAGCGTTCAATTACCGTTAAGCCAAGCTTATCTTCATTACGATTTGGCTGGCTCTCTTGAAACATTAGATGGTAGAAACCCGCATGCACACGATAATTGAGCCCAATTCTCTTACAGCTTCTTGTCCATAGAGCAAAGGTTAGTAGCCAATCTGAGATACTGTGCGATCCTTTGATTACCACAACCACTTCATCTTTGTCGCTACTCCACAACACTCTAATCATGGTTTTACCAAACTGGTTCTTGATGATGCGTTGTCCATTAGGGTCAAAACCATAGCGAGTCTGCTTAAAAACTCTAGGGTAGGCGAGGTTACAAAGAACGGCATAGCGCTCATATTGATATCGTTTTAGTGGTTTCACATGTTTACTTCTTAATAAGAGTTACTTCAAACTCTAATCGTTGAATGTGAAAAGCACATGAAAACGCCATTTGCTTGGTTTAAAACAATAAAATCACCGCATTCAATTGGTATTTGAATCAATGGTTGTCAGTGATTTGTCCGTTTAAATTAGAAATCCAAGTATAAGAACCGTACAAGCTGCACTAAATTTATTCTTTTGAGTTCGATAATTAATCACTTGAATTAAAAGATAAAATTTATTGTTGACGAATTTTTTCCTTCCGTTAAAGTACACCTCGTTCTCACGGCTTAGGTCGCTGAGAGATGGTGTTTTTACTTTTCAGTAATCGGCCTCGCAAGATTGCGTTGCCCTGGTGGTGGAATTGGTAGACACAAGGGATTTAAAATCCCTCGGCGTTCGCGCTGTGCCGGTTCAAGTCCGGCCCGGGGCACCATCTATCTAGCTTCTACATTTTGAGTAGAGTGATGAACAAAGAGTTGTTCTCTTAAATCACTATTAAAGGCGCCTTGGCAGAGTGGCTATGCAGCGGATTGCAAATCCGTGGACCTCGGTTCGACTCCGGGAGGCGCCTCCATTCTCTCTTTCTTCTAGAAAGAATTTGAATGAAAATGCGATACTAGCTCAGTTGGTAGAGCGCAACCTTGCCAAGGTTGAGGTCATCGGTTCGAACCCGATGTATCGCTCCAAATTTTGTAATGTTGATTCGCGTCAGCATTAAGATGGTGTTTTACTTTTCAGTAATCGGCATCGCAATAAAGAATTGCGTGCCCTGGTGGTGGAATTGGTAGACACAAGGGATTTAAAATCCCTCGGCGTTCGCGCTGTGCCGGTTCAAGTCCGGCCCGGGGCACCATCTATTAAAGTCTTTATCTCGATAAAGCAAATGCGATACTAGCTCAGTTGGTAGAGCGCAACCTTGCCAAGGTTGAGGTCATCGGTTCGAACCCGATGTATCGCTCCAAATTAAGAAGCCCGAACAGAAATGTTCGGGCTTTTTGGTTTCTGACGTTTAGCTTTTACGTTTAAGAACTCTTCTTGTTCGAATCCGCACTCAACATTCATTTCTATCTCTGTTTCAAATTTTGCAATCAAGTTAGTTTTTAAAAGCGAGATTCCCTATGAACTCGTTCCTCGTGCTAGGGAATGACGGAAAGACGGTATGACCTCAAAGTCTCTATAGTAACGTTTATAAATCCACGTCGTCATCCTCGGGCGTGAGGAACGAGCGAACCGGGGAGCTCTTGCCGCTTGCTGATTAACTTCAGTTTAATCTATTGCATCAGATAGTTTCTGAATAAAACAATACATCGACATGTTGTAAGGGACTCCCAATGAACTCATTCTTCAGGCTAAGGAATGACGGAAAGGCGCCACAGCCTCAAAGCCATCACTAACACCGCCTGTACACCCACGTCGTCATCCTCGGGTGTGAGGAACGAATGAACCGGGGATCTCTTGCCGCTTGCTGATTAACTTCAGTTTAATCTATTGCATCAGATAGTTTCTTGAATAAAGCAATACAATGACATGTTGTAAGGGGTTCTCTATGAATTCATACCTCGCTCTAGGGAGTGACGCCATGACCTAAAAGCTTCTCTAGCAACGTTTATAACCCCACGTCGTCATCCTCGGGTATGAGGAACGAATGAACCGGGGATCTCTTTTCCAAACGATAGTGTGACGATATTTACAGCAATTGCTTAGCCACCGCTGCTATTTATCAAGCTATTACTAAAAACTATTGATCGTTCATTTCACTTTATGTTACTTTCCCGCGCAATCTCGGAATGAAAATGTTCAAGAAGAGCAACGATTGCTTCTGGGGGATACGCGTAGTGACCATTCTTGCTGATTGGGACATTACGTAGGGTAGGTATTGGCTAGTCCTTTAGCTGATAGACGGGATACTTATGGCGCAGTTCGTCATGTTAATGGGAAACCCAACATTGAACACACTAATTACAACATTGCTAATCAGCTCTGCATTTCCAAAGGGACCAGCTCCTCATAGCTGCCCGATCCTGCAAAAATGTCCAATTCTTCAAAACAGTAGCATTACTGAACCTTGAGCTCACGCTAACAATTTATCGCTGTCTTAAGACGGCTTAATTTCGTATTCGTCATTTGACTTATGCGAGCGTACAGCTATATCTCATTTCTAGACAATACGTGTACTTCACTATGAACTCTCTCCAAATTTAACGAGAGTTGGTGGGTAATTGCGTCTGATGGAGGTGAGTATGAACACATTCAAGGGGACTTTTATGACTACCGCCTTTGAAGTCGATATCAATACTATCGCAAATTCATTTTCAACTATGGTTCCTATCTTAGAGGGAACGTACGACCTAACACCTGACGCTATTTTGCTAGAGCAAGAACAGCATGAGTCGGATGTTCGCTCTTACCCAAGACGCCTGCCTATTGCTATTAAACGAGCATGTGGCGCTTTAGTTGAAGATACTCGTGGCCAACTCTTTCTCGATTGCTTAGCCGGTGCAGGTACACTTTCTCTGGGTTACAACCACCCTGAGATTAACCAAGCACTTAAAGACCAACTCGATTCTGGTTTGCCATACCAAACACTTGATATCACGACTCAAGCAAAAGAGACGTTTATCAAGCGAGTTAAAGCTTTTCTTCCTCAAGACTTTTCAAATAACTCGGTTCTTCAATTCTGTGGCCCATCTGGCGCTGACGCTGTGGAAGCGGCGATCAAGCTCGCCAAGCAAACCACAGGTCGCAACACCATGTTTGCTTTCCGTGGTGCTTACCATGGTATGACGAACGGCACCATGGGTATGATGGGTAACCTCGGCACTAAAGAGCGTCGTAGCGGCTTGATGTCTGATGTGCACTTCATGCCTTTCCCAAACAACCTACGCTGCCCGTTTGGTATTGGTGGTGAAGCGGGTGCTAACGCGAGCATTCGTTACATCGAACGTATGTTGAATGATGACGAGTCTGGCATCATGAAACCGGCGGCGATGATCGTTGAGCCTGTGCAAGGTGAGGGCGGTGTGATTCCTGCTCCAGCATCTTGGTTACAAGGCCTACGTCGCATCTGTGATGAGCACGGCATCCTACTGATTTTTGATGAGATTCAGTGTGGTGTGGGCAAAACTGGCCATCGATTTGCGTTTGAAGAGTCTGGTGTTAATCCAGATATCTTATGTTTATCTAAAGCGATTGGTGGCGGACTGCCTATGTCGCTGCTTGTGTTCGATAAGAGCATTGATACATGGAAAGCGGGTGAGCACACCGGTACATTCCGTGGTAACCAATTAGCAATGGTCTCTGGCGCTAAGGCGTTGGAGATCATCGAACGAGATGGCTTAGTTGAGCACGCGAACATCGCAGGCCAATATTTACGTCACGGGCTTGAGAAGATTCAATCACGCGTTAGCTGTATTGCTGAAGTTCGTGGTAAAGGCCTGATGCTCGGTGCTGAGATCAAACAACCAAATGGTGAGCTTAACAAGTTTGGCGAACCACAATCAGACGGCGAACTAACCCTAGCGATTCAACGAGCAGCGTTAGAGCGTGGCTTGATGGTTGAAAAGGGTGGTCGTGATGGCTCGGTAATTCGTTTCCTTCCGCCAATGATTATCTCTTTTGAGCAGATTGACTTTGCACTCCGCGTAATGGAAGAAGCGATCATCGCAGCTGGTGGTGGCTTACAACAAGACCCAGCTTCAAGCGAACAAGCAAACCAAGAATGGAACAAGCATTTCATCCATACAGGTTTAGGCGGTAGCGACGAATTTGCTAACGTGATGAACCAAACCACTCAAGCGATGAAAGCGGTTTTTGAACAGGTTGAAACCCCTTATTCGGGTTTAGATCCAAAAGTGCTAGAAGCAGCTATCAATGCTGTCGACCTTGATAACAATCAACACGCTTTGGTTGATGTTGTAGATAGTACTGCAGACCTTGTCGCTGCAAACTCCATCTTCGTGCAACACCCAGATTGCATTGCACACCTTCACACTCCTCCTCTTATGGCTTCGGTAGCAGCGGAATCGATTATCGCGGCATTGAATCAATCAATGGATTCATGGGACCAAGCATCGGCTGCGACTTATGTTGAGCAGCGCGTCGTGGATTGGATGTGTGACAAATACCAACTTGGCGCACAAGCTGACGGTGTTTTCACTAGCGGTGGCACGCAAAGTAACCTAATGGGTTTATTGCTTGCGA
The DNA here is from genome assembly GCF_041467715.1 of Vibrio sp. 10N.247.311.14. Lineage (NCBI taxonomy): Bacteria > Pseudomonadati > Pseudomonadota > Gammaproteobacteria > Vibrionales > Vibrionaceae > Vibrio > Vibrio sp. 10N.247.311.14. The sequence continues at coordinate 113,172 of NZ_JBFSVE010000005.1, read as the reverse complement.
GAGACTGGGTTGCGGATAAGCACAATGGTCACTCAATCCAAAAGCTTGGCTTACCAGAATACGCGAGCAAGCTGCGTATCTTATGTTCAAAGAAATCTCACTTCACGGTTCAAAAGTCAGCCTCTCTACTAGGGCTAGGCGAAGCGGCAGTGTGCTGTGTTGACACCAATGCAAACGGCACTATCAAGCCTGATTTGTTAGATGCAGAAGTGAAAGCGCTTAAAGCACAAGGGTTGATTCCTTTTGCTGTTGTCGGTACGGCGGGTACAACCGATCACGGTGCTATCGACGACCTTGATGCGATTGCAGACCTCGCAAGCCAACAAGGCCTTTGGTTCCATGTCGACAGTGCTTACGGTGGCGCGCTTATCTTGAGTAGCCACAAGGCTCGCTTACAAGGCATCGAAAAAGCGGACTCTGTGAGTGTCGATTTCCACAAATTGTTCTATCAAACAATCAGCTGCGGCGCGGTATTGTTGAAAGACAAAGCGAACTTTAAGTACCTTCTACATCACGCAGATTACCTAAACCGCGAACACGATGAACTGCCAAATCTAGTCGATAAGTCTATTGCGACCACCAAGCGTTTCGATGCATTGAAAGTCTTCATGACGATGCAAAGCGTTGGACCAAAGCAGTTGGGTGATATGTACGACCATCTTCTTGAGCAAACGCTAGAAGTGGCAGACCTGATTCAAAACCAAGCTGACTTAGAGCTACTCGCAGAGCCGTCACTATCAACAGTGCTGTTCCGATCTAAGCCGTCAGCAAACGGCGAGCTAGATTTAGACAAATTGAATCAAACGCTAAGACTGGAAGCGCTGACTCGTGGTGTTGCAGTACTCGGTGAAACGGTCGTGGATGGTAAGAGTGCGCTTAAATTCACTATCTTGAATCCGTGCCTAAAGACATCAGATTTCAAATCTCTAATTAACAAAATTCAAACTCTAGCCACTGAGCTAGCAGAACAACAAGGGTAATTAATACTATGGCTATTCTACAAATTGGTGCAGGCGGCGTTGGTTGGGTTGTTGCACACAAAGCAGCACAAAATAACGAAGTACTGGGTGATATCACAATCGCTTCTCGCACAATCGCGAAGTGTGAAAAAATCATCGAATCTATCAAGGGCAAAAACAACCTTAAAGATTCAACTAAGAAACTAGAAGCACGTTCAGTAGACGCTGATGATGTTGATGCGCTTGTTGCTTTGATTAAAGAAGTTCAGCCGGATCTAGTGATCAACGCTGGTCCTCCTTGGGTAAACATGGCAATCATGGAAGCATGTTACCAATCTAAAGTTTCTTATTTAGATACATCGGTAGCGGTTGACCTATGTTCTGAAGGCCAACAAGTACCACAAGCTTACGATTGGCAGTGGGGCTACCGTGAGAAGTTCGCTGAAGCAGGCATCACAGGTATTCTTGGTGCTGGTTTCGATCCAGGTGTGGTATCAATCTTTGCTGCATACGCGGTTAAGCACTTGTTCGATGAGATTGACTCAATTGATGTAATGGATGTGAATGCTGGTGACCACGGCAAGAAGTTTGCGACAAACTTTGACCCAGAAACCAACATGCTTGAGATCCAAGGCGATTCTTTCTACTGGGAAAATGAAGAGTGGAAACAAGTACCTTGTCACTCTCGTATGCTTGAGTTTGAATTCCCGAACTGTGGTTCTCACAAAGTTTACTCAATGGCGCACGATGAAGTTCGTTCAATGAAAGAGTTCATCCCAGCTAAGCGTATCGAATTTTGGATGGGCTTTGGTGATGCATACTTGAACTACTTCAACTGCATGCGTGATATCGGTCTTCTTAGCCCAGATCCGCTAACACTGCACGATGGTACTGTGGTTCAGCCTCTGCATGTTCTTAAAGCACTACTACCAGATCCAACATCTCTAGCTCCGGGTTACACTGGTTTAACGTGTATCGGTACTTGGGTTCAAGGTAAGAAAGATGGTAAAGAGCGTAGCGTATTCATCTACAATAACGCAGACCACGAAGTGGCTTACGAAGACGTAGAGCACCAAGCGATCTCTTACACAACTGGTGTTCCAGCGATTACCGCTGCACTTCAGTTCTTCCGTGGCGAATGGGCTGATAAAGGCGTGTTCAACATGGAACAGCTAAATCCAGATCCGTTCCTAGCAACTATGCCGGAAATTGGTCTAGATTGGCATGTTCAAGAGCTTGAAGCAGGCCAAGGTCTTCCAGTGATTCATGAGCTGAAAAAATAAGAACTGATTTCTTGTTTTGATTGCTAATTAAAGGGGACATGGATTGTTCCCTTTTCGATGATGATAGCCTTGAAGCTTTGGTATCATTTATTTTGATTTTGTAACTCACTGCGCTCGGACAGGACAAAATCAAAATAAATCACACCAAAATTGTTAATTTACCTTTCCATCTATAGATGCTGCTTGAGTGTTTACAAAAATGACGTTTAAGAAAGAAGAACTAAAAACCCCATATTTCATGATCAACGAAGACAAGTTGATTGCGAACTTAGAAAAAGCCAAGCAACTGAAAGAGATTTCAGGTGTGAAATTGGTACTTGCGCTTAAGTGCTTCTCGACTTGGGGCGTGTTTGACATCATCAAACCGTACCTAGACGGTACTACTAGTTCTGGCCCTTATGAAGTGAAATTAGGTCACGAAACTTTTGGCGGTGAAACTCATGCTTACAGTGTGGGCTACAGTGAAGATGACGTGAGAGAGGTTGCTGACATCTGCGACAAGATGATCTTCAACTCTCAAAGCCAACTTGTTGCTTACCGTCATATTGTTGAAGGTAAAGCTTCACTGGGTTTACGTTTAAATCCGGGCGTGAGCTACGCAGGGCAAGACTTGGCGAATCCAGCACGTCAATTCTCGCGTTTGGGCGTGCAAGCTGACCACATCAAACCAGAAATTTTCGATGAGATTAATGGTGTGATGTTCCACATGAACTGTGAGAACAAAGACGTCGATGCGTTTATCGGCCTGCTTGATTCAATCTCAGAACAGTTTGGTGAGCACTTAGATAAGTTGGACTGGGTGAGCATGGGCGGAGGTGTGTTCTTCACATGGCCTGGCTATGACATCGAAAAACTCGGTCTTGCGCTGAAAGCCTTCTCTGAAAAGCACGGTGTGCAGATGTATCTTGAGCCGGGTGAAGCGATCATCACTAAAACAACCGACCTAGTTGTGACAGTGGTCGATATTGTTGAGAACGTGAAGAAAACAGCGATTGTGGATTCAGCGACTGAGGCGCACCGTCTTGACACGCTTATCTACAATGAGCCCGCATCAGTATTGGAAGCATCAGAAACAGGCAGCCATGACTACGTGATTGGTTCGTGTTCATGTCTTGCGGGCGATCAGTTCTGCGAAGCGAGCTTTGATGAGCCACTTAAGATTGGTCAAAAGCTGCATCTGTTAGACAGCGCGGGTTACACAATGGTGAAATTGAACTGGTTCAATGGCCTTAAAATGCCTTCAATCTACTGTGAACGTAGCAGTGGTGATGTTCAGAAGCTAAATGAATTCGGCTATGAAGACTTCAAACGCTCATTATCACAATGGTCAGTTAAGTAACTGAATCACAAGTTCAGAGCAATACAAAGAGCAGCTAATGAGCTGCTCTTTTTTGTTCTTTAATTTTGTTTATTTAGCTTTCAATCATCACACGAGTATCTTCACTGAGCGTTTCTAGCTCGTTGACGACATCATCAATCAGAACTTCAATTGGCAGTTTAACGGCGATTTTTGATGTGAATAGGCTTGAGCTAACACCGCCACCACCTGCGATAAACACACGATGACAATCCATATCGAGAATGCTGATCCCTTGTCTATCCAATACATGAGTCACTTCGTTGACGATACCTGCTCGGTCGTTAGAGTCGAGTCTTAAGTGATGGACCGTGTCTTGAACATTGTGTGTATGATCGGAATCGACAAACTGCACGATGAGATCTGGATTGGCGCTGAACGCTTCTTTTACAATCGATTCGTTGATGGCTGGAAGTTGAACCTTTAGTACGCCTGCGACTTGGTCTTCAATAAAGTTCACTTTACTGATGAGCCATTTGCCGTCGTTTTCGTGAGTAACCGCAGCAAGCTGTTTGATTGTTGCTGGTGATGCTTTTCCGATAAAGTTTACGATAAATGTACTGTTCATATCAGCCCCCAAGGTTTCAATTATTCTTTGCTAATTAAATGTTTGATATCACGCGATAAAGTTCTTTAATTTCAGTGTAGAAGGTTACATCGAACAATGTTTGACCTAGGTCAATTTTTGAAACTAAGCTTCGATGCAAAAAAAGAGAATGAAGAGTAGGGCACAAAAAAAGCGGCTAGAGAGCCGCTTTTTAGAAGAGTTGTCACTGTGATTGATGATTCAGCAACTTATATTCAATAACTTATATTGAGTAGTACTAGAGACGAATTAGAACGTTACTTTGAAGTTCATACCAACAAACTGAGAGTCGTATGGTGCGCCAGCATCGTAAGCAAAACGTGCAGCGTCTTGGTTATCCCACCAAGGGTTAGTATTCAGGTTAACTTCTGCATCACCACCCCATGCATCACTTACCCAGTAGTGAATGTGTCCAACAGGGTTAAGGAAGAATAGCGACACATCACCCATGGTTTGAGAGCCCATCACTTCGCCACCTGAAGCAATGATATCCTGCTCTGCTTCTAGCATCATTTCACCGACAACCGCACCGAAGAAAGGTGTGATGAAGAGATCTTGCCATGAAGGTACTTCTGCAAACGCTTCTACGCCGTATTCCCAGAAGAACGTCGACATAGTCCAAGAGTATAAGAATGACTCAAACTCGTCGTAACCTGCGTGTCGAGCTGCGGTGTAGTAAACACCACCGAAATATGGGTGCATTACGTAGTTTAGGAAGTGTTCGTCACGGTCCCATGTTGGACCAGCAGAAACGTTATCTTTCCACTTTTTACCTAATGAGCTGATATCACGTTGGTCATCATCCCACTTAGTAATACTTTCAGGGAGCAGAGTCATTAGACCCACTGTCGCGACACTCAAGCCAAGAATGGTGTAGGTTTGACCCATTAGGTAATCCCAATCTTTCTCCTGACTCACCAACATGTGTTTTGGTTGTTGGATTGAGAAGTCGTACTCATCACTCGATTCGCTCAGTGCGTAATTGGTACTAGGCTTGTAGGTGTACAAGTTGTCATTAAAACAGTAATCTTGAGCACATTCATCCGAGTAAGAAAGGTTGATTGGCTGGTCGAAGTCGTATTGGCTTGCAACCGAGTTAACTGACATTAGCATTGAAAATGCGGCAGTAACCTTTGCTAGTAACGGTGATTTGGCCACAAGGGTCTCCATGAGAAAGTTTGGAATTGATCAGGATCACAATTATCTATTAAATGCCTGATTTAGGGAACTAATAATTTATAGCTTTTCCTAAGAAAACCTTAGGTTTAACATTATTAATATTAGTGAAAAGGCGAATTGCTCCAAATTCAACCATAGACCAGTTTGTAAATAATGCAGTGTCTTTTTATGACAACAAGGGATAGAAATATGACGAAAATCGCAATGTTAAGCACAGGTGAAGAAGTTCTTCATGGAGACATTGTAGATACAAACGCAGCTTGGATGTCTGCTGAGTTTTATCAGCATGGTTTTGCGCTTGCTAAGCGCTCAACTGTGGGTGATCAAATGAATGCTCTTGTTGAAGAACTGCTGATGCTGAGCTTTAACTATGATGTGGTTATCGTTAATGGTGGTTTAGGCCCGACAACCGATGATATGAGTGCTGCCGCCGCTGCAGCTGCTTCCGAGCAGAAACTCGTCATGTTCCCTGAATGGCTTGCTCGTATGGAAGAGATGTTCTCTGGACGTGGCATGCTAATGCCAGACAGCAACCTTAAACAAGCTTTGTTACCTGCGAGTTCAGAGATTGTCGATAACCCTGTGGGGACGGCTTGTGGCTTTAAACTGAAAATTAACGATGCGACTTTCTATTTCACGCCGGGTGTACCAAGTGAATTCAAGCGCATGGTGACGTTTGAGATTCTTCCTGACTTGTCGTGTACCTACCCTCAAGTGGTTGCCTCTGAATGCAGTCGACTGTTTACGTTTGGTTTGTCTGAGTCCGGTATCTCTGATGTTTTGGATCAACTAAAGCTGCCAGAAGGTTATGAACTTGGTTATCGCTCTTATCTGCCGTTCATTGAGGTCAAACTGTTTGGTCCTAAGGCAGACTTAGAAACTCGCGTTAAGCTGCTGCAGATGGTTTACAAGCTGCTAGAGAGTAATGTCGTTAGTGTTGATGAGCCGATGATTGACCATATTGGACACATCATGGCGGAAAAAAAGAAGACGTTATCTGTGTCTGAAGTGTCGACCAAAGGTTCACTGTCAGCGTGGCTGCAATTGAATGAGCAGATAGAAGATTGCTTCGGACACTCATGGGTGATGGCTGAGCCAAAAGAGAGCGAACTTGAAAAGAGCGATCCATTAGCCGCGACCTTTGCGCTGGCTGGAGCAACAAGAGATAAGTGCGGAACTGAATTGGCTTTGGTGACTGGTAAGCTGGAAGGCAACACATTCAGCGTTGCATTGTCGACTGAAGCAGGCGAGTGGGGGCAGGTACTTGAGTTTTATCGTCAGTACTCGCGTGAAGACCAACGCAACGTGATTAAGACCGTTGCCGCCGATATGCTGAGAAGGCATTTAGATAACAAACCGATGTTTGGTACTTATTCTTCGGTTAAGCGATTAAAAGACATGTTTATTCCAGCGGCTATCATTAAGTAGCTATGTAAGCTAACGATGTAAGCGAACTCGCTAAGTCTGTATTAAAAACGCTAGAAAAAACGAAATAAAAAGGCCCAACATCTAAATAGGTGTTGGGCCTTTTGTTTATCTAGCCTTCTAGATAACCAAACAAGCAGCGATGTTTACACGCAACTCATGTCTGTAATAACTCGATTACAAACCGCTTGTCATATGTAGGCTGTAGAACAAACCACGGCCGATTAACTCTGAAGCCAAGAACAATACTAGTGCTAAGCCAAGGTTAACTGGGTTCACTTTTGCTTTGTTCAGCATAGGTAGAATCCAAATCAACAAGCTTGCCATTAGCAGTGCCACTTGAAGAATCACATAGCTACCTAAACCATCGACTAACTCAGACGCTTTTGCCGCTGAAGTTTGGATGTCTCCGATTAGGTTCAGTTTTCCTACTGTCACAAGCAAGCTGATAGCAACAGCGATAACAGCCAACATGGTGATGTTACGGTCAACCGTAAAGCGGCTGTCGTTTGCGAATACAATCACGAACTGAGATAACAGCAAGCCACCCACAACCATCGTCATGATGAAGCTCAGTGGTGTGTAGATGTTGTCCCACGTCGGTACTGTGTTGATCATGTATACGTTGATCATCGCGTACATGAAGATAACACCCAGTACCATCGCGCCAACCATCAGTGCTTTCTGGATAGCAACGCCACCTTTCTTGACTACCGACAGTAACCATTGCAGGCCACCGACAGCGAAGAATGCCGCACCGAAGAACACTTCGTTAGACAACCAAGCCGAACCTAGCTGATTAAAAGCGTTAAACGCGCGCAGTGGAGAGCCAAGGTGCGTTGTCGAGAACATGAAGCCAAGACCCATCAGTACCCATAGGATAAACATTGGAACCTTGTAGCTGTTCAGCTTCTCTTCGTCATGACCAAGTACCAGTGCACGTGCGCCAATCAGTAAGTAACCACCAACCGCAGTTTGCGCCAGCACCGTAAAGAAGATTAAAGACCACTCATGAAAAATCATCTTACACCTCCTTCGGGTTTGCTAGGTGACCGCTGGTATCGCCAGTCGGCTTCGCGTTTTTGTTCAGCTTAATCACGATGTTTGGTAGCGTTTCTGTTGAAGATGGCAGTGGAGCCACATCCGCACCAGAGCCGTACTTCTCGCGAAGTGTATTGATTTCACCAAACTCCAATGCACGAAGTGGGCAAGACTCAACACAGATAGGCTGTTTGCCTTCAGAAACACGTTGGTAACAACCATCGCATTTCGTCATATGACCTTTCTTAGCATTGTATTGTGGTGCGCCGTAAGGACACGCATTGCTACAGTGCTGACAACCAATACATACGCTCTCATCAACCACAACCAAACCGTCTTCATCACGTTTGTGCATTGCGCCCGAAGGACACACTTTCACACACGCTGGGTTAGTACAGTGGTTACAAGCGATAGATAGGTAGTAAGAAAAGACATCTTTCTGAACCCAGGTATCACCATCTTGAGTGAAGCCACCACCGGCATATTCGTATACGCGACGGTAGTTCGTTTTGATGTCTAGATCGTTATAATCTTTACAAGCAAGCTGACAGGTTTTACAACCCGTGCATTTACTTGAATCAATGTAAAAGCCGTATTGTTTCATTCCAACCTACCTTATGCTTTCTTTAGCGCTTTGATTTGAACTAGGTTTGTATGCTGAGGGTTACCCTTAGCAAGTGGGCTCGGGCGCTGAGTCGTCAGCACGTTGATAGAGCCTGCATGGTCGATCTTCTGACCATCTGGTGCGTACCATGCACCTTCGCCTAGTGCGACAACTCGAGGAAGAATCCTAGGTGTCACTTTCGCTGGAATATGTACTTCGCCACGGTCGTTGAAAATACTCACCATGTCGCCGCTTTCAATACCACGTTCTTTTGCATCGATTGGGTTGATCCACAACTCTTGCGGTGCTGCTGCTTTGATTTCTGCAACGTTGCCGTAAGTCGAGTGAGTACGAGCCTTGTAGTGGAAACCGGTTAGCTGAAGTGGGTACTTCTCTGCTAGTGGGTCGTTATGACCTTCGAAAGAGTCCGCGTAAATCGGAAGTGGGTGAATCACTTCGTCTTCTTTCAGCTTCCAAGTCTTCGCGATATCAGCCAGTTGCTCTGAGTAGATCTCGATCTTGCCACTTGGTGTGGTCAGTGGGTTCGCTTCAGGATCTTTACGGAAATCTTCATAAGCGATGTAGTGGTGGTCGTAGCTACGTTTGTAGATACCCAGCTCTTTCATCTCTTCGAAGGTTGGCAGTGTTGGATCGTTCTTACGAGTTTCTGCGTAAAGGTGCTCAATCCATTGCTCTTGAGTACGGCCTTCGGTGAACTCTTTTTCTACGCCCATTCGTTTCGCAAGCTGAGTACACATCTCGTAGATAGATTTCGCTTCAAACTGAGGCTCAATCGCTTTCTGCGCGTAGATGAAGTAAGGCATGTTCGCCGCTTTACCGTCCATACACCAGTCGTCTTGCTCAGACGTTGTTAAGTCTGGCAGGATGATATCGGCGTACTTCGCTGAAGACGTCATATGGTTATCAACCACGACAATCATTTCACACGCACTTTCATCTTGAAGAATCGCGTGAGTCTTGTTGATGTCTGAGTGTTGGTTAATGATGCAGTTACCTGCGTAGTTCCAGATCATCTTGATTGGGTTCTTAAGGCGCTCTGCACCGCGAACACCATCAGTGATGTCGGTCATTTCATGGTGACGGTAAATCGCGTCTGTCCACATGAACATTGAAATAGACGTTTCAACTGGGTTTGGCACAGTAGGGAAGCGGACAAATGGAATGTTGATGTCGCTTTCACGAGCGCCTGTTGAACCGCCTGATACGCCCACAGAGCCAGTGAGCAGTGACAGCATCGCGATTGCACGACACGCTAGTTCACCGTTCGCAGTGCGTTGTAAGCCCCAACCTTGGTGAATCGCACATGGTTTCGCTGTGCCCATTTCACGGCCAAGCTTAACGATGGTGTCAACTGGAATACCCGTGATCTTAGAAGCCCATTCTGGTGTCTTCTCTACGCCATCTTCACCTAAACCTAGGATGTAAGATTTGTAGTCGCTGTTTTTAGGCGCTGATGCAGGAAGGGTCTTCTCATCGTAACCTACGCAGTATTTGTCTAGGAACGGTTGGTCGACAAGGTCTTCAGTGATCATCACGTGTGCAAGACCCGCTACCAATGCCGCATCTGTAGAAGGACGAATTGGGATCCATTGATCTTCACGGCCACCGGCAGTATCGGTGTAGCGAGGGTCGATGATGATCGTTCTTGCGTTTGATTTGTTTTTGCTTTCAACGTAGTGGTGGATCTGGCCGCCACCAGACATACGCGTCTCAGCAGGGTTATTACCAAACTGAATATTAAGTTTAGTGTTCTCTAAATCAGAGAAAGAGTTGTTGTTTGCCCAACCGCCGTAGGTGTAGCTCAAGCCTTTCGTGATTTGCGCTGTTGAGTAGTCACCGTAATGGTTTAAGTAACCACCACTTAGGTTCATTAGACGAGCAATCAGCGTTTGAGCTGGTGGCCAAGATTTAGTAACCGTGCCGCCCAGCGTACCTGTACCGTAGTTTAGGTAGATAGTGTCGTTACCGTAGTCTTTGATAAGGCGTTGCATGGTGCCAGCGACTTCATCATAAGCCTCTTCCCAGCTAATACGCTTAAACTTACCTTCACCACGTTTACCCACACGTTTCATTGGGTACTTTAGGCGATCTGGGTTATAAACACGGCGGCGCATCGAGCGACCACGTAGACACGCACGAACTTGGTGATGACCGTATTCGTCAGTGCCTGTGTTGTCTGTTTCTACGTATTTGATTTCACCGTTTTGTACATGCATACGCAGTGGGCAGCGAGAGCCACAGTTTACTGTACATGCACTCCATACGATTTTCTCATCCACATTTTCAGCAACTGCAGCCGCTACTGGTTTGGATTTGAAAGGTAATGCAATACCGCCCGCAAGTGCAGCTGCACTACCTACTGCAGAGGAAGCTTTCATGAAGCCTCTTCGAGTAAGATTCATTACCCCAGATTCTTTCTTATTCGTCATTCTAAGATGCCTTTTGCTATTGATAGCTAGCACTTTATAGGTAGTTTGTTCTTTATGTATTTATTTCGAATTATTGATTGATTGGCATCAAATAAGTGTGGAATTTAAAGTTTATGAATTGAATGTATAAAATAGATCAAAGAATGAAATGAGTTAATTAATATAATTATCTTTAAACCTATAACGGTATAAATAATAATGATTATCGATACGCATAAATTGTTGGGTTCGCTATTTTATCAAGCGACAAGTAAAGAACAGTTAATCACCATTGTCGAAGCTTTGGTTGAGAGCGAAGTACTCTCTGAAGAATGCTTGCAGGCATTAAGAAGCGAAGACGAAGATGCGCTCGCAGCAGAGTTCAGCCGCCTGTTTGAAGGCGTTGGAGACATGCCAGCTCCGCCTTGGGGTTCTGTGTACCTAGATAAAGACCGCGTTGTGTTTGGTGCTTCTACGGTTGAGTATCGCCAGTTTTTAGAATTGAATCAGATTGAATTAGACACTGGGTTAAGAGAGCCGGAAGATCAATTTGGTTTAATGTTATTCGCTCATGCGTATTTGTTAGAAAATAATAATATTAATTCAGCCGGTGAATTACTTGAGGGTCACTTATTGACTTGGTCTTCTGTTTATTTAGAAAAACTAAATAAAGCATCAGAGTTATCTTTTTATAAAAAGCTATCGGTTGATGTAATAGATTGGTTTAAGTACTTAATATCTGAATATAATTTAAACGTTGCTACTAAAAAGTTATATATCGACTAATGTCTGAACAAATAAATTCAAATAGACGCGGTTTCTTAACTCGACTTTCTAAACCGGTTAAAGCAGCCGCGAATTATGAAGAGATATCACAGCGCTTGCATGCAAGACCGCCAAGAGCGGTCGATGAGGTGCTGTTTGAGCGTCTTTGCGACGGTTGTGGATTGTGTGAACAATCGTGTCCAAATAGCGTTATTGAGATGCTAGAGGGCAGTGCGCTGCTGAATTTGGATTACAACAGTTGTTCTATGTGTAACAAATGCACTGAAGTGTGTCCGACCGGCGCACTTCATCCAACGGTCACGCCTTATATCGACCTCAAGCCGAGCTTTGCGGATAGCTGCAATAATTACATGCAAATGGACTGTTCAGCATGCCAAACGGCGTGTTCAGCTGGTGCAATACACATCGAAGTAGGAGAGTTGCCTACAGTGGACAAAGATAAGTGTAACGGCTGTGGAGAGTGCCGAAGCGCTTGTTATATTAGCTCTGTGACTCTTAACCTGACTCAGCAATAAACGTTTGGCTTTGTATGACACAAGTCAACAGGAAGATTTGGTTGAGTGATAGACGAGTCGCTTTAGATACCTAAAGACATAAATAGAAAAGGGTCCGCATTCCTAAAGGAAGCGGACCCTTTTTTGATTCTTATTGACGATATTCGAACAAAGTGACCTAAAGCCAGCTGGCTTATGCGCGTTTTTGCTTGTTTCTATGAATAACGTTACTCAGCGATAGCTCAGTCTTTGCTTTACAGATACAAGGCAATATCTCATTACCTTGCGTGTAAGCCATAGCAAAACCAACGTACTCGACCTCACCAGAATCCAACGTGCAGCGGCAAGCGCCACAGTGACCATCTCGGCAGTTGTATTCTGGCTCTAACCCAGCTTGTTCCATTGTTTCCAACAGAGTGTTTGAAGGGTTAGATTCAATTGAAGTCAGTTTGTTGATTTTGATTGTTGGCATTACAGCTCAAATCCTTCAAAGTCGTCAGCTTTTACTTCGTTGTCGATTTGGCCAACTAGGTAAGAACTGATTTCTGCTTCTTGTGGAGCAACTTGAACGTTATCTGAAGACAACCAAGCGTTGATCCATGGAATTGGGTTCGACGTTGCTGCTGGGTAAGCCGTACCTAGGCCAACAGCCTGCATACGGATGTTGGTAATGTACTCAACGTATTGGCAAAGAATGTCTTTGTTCAGACCAATCATAGAGCCATCTTTGAATAGGTATTCTGCCCACTCTTTCTCTTGCTCAGCCGCTTCTTTGAATAGGTCGAAACACTCTTGCTTACACTCTTCAGCGATCTGCATGAATTCAAAATCATCTTGACCATTGCGTAGCAAGTTGATCATGTGCTGTGTACCAGTAAGGTGAAGGGCTTCATCACGAGCGATTAGCTTGATGATCTTCGCGTTACCTTCCATTAGCTCACGCTCAGCGAATGCAAATGAACATGCGAAACTTACGTAGAAACGAATCGCTTCTAGTGCGTTTACAGACATTAGACATAGGTAAAGTTTCTTCTTCAGATCGTGAAGTGAAATCTTGACGTCTTCGCCGTTGATGCTGTGGTTGCCTTCACCGTAGCGGTGGTAGTCAGCCGTTAGCTTGATTAGGTCGTCGTAGTAGAAAGCGATGTCTTTAGCACGCTTCAGAATCTCTTCATTTTCAACGATGTCGTCGAATACTACGCCTGGATCATTCACGATGTTACGGATGATGTGCGTGTAAGAACGAGAGTGAATCGTTTCAGAGAAAGACCAAGTTTCAATCCAAGTTTCAACTTCTGGTAGAGATACCAATGGAAGTAGGGCAACGTTAGGGCTGCGGCCTTGGATTGAATCTAGAAGCGTTTGGTACTTCAAGTTAGAGATGAAGATGTGCTTTTCATGCTCAGGAAGCTTGTTGTAGTCGATACGGTCGCTAGACACGTCTACTTCTTCTGGACGCCAGAAGAAAGAAAGCTGCTTCTCGATAAGCTTTTCGAAGATTTCGAATTTTTGTTGGTCGTAACGTGCAACGTTTACCGACTGACCCAAGAACATTGGTTCTTTTAGTTGGTCATTTTTTTGCTGAGAAAAAGTACTGTAAGCCATAAATGCCTCAAATCCTTTAAAGACCCGTAATAAAACGGACCCTGTTAATGCTTTAAACCCAGAGAAGATAACTCTTCTCTGGGGTCTTAATGTTTATTGCGGTTTAGATCTTACAACCGCCGCCTTCACAATCTTCTTCCGGCACTTGAACTGCATCGCCTTGGTCGTCTTTAGCACCATCACGAGTGTTATGGTAGTAAAGCGTCTTAACACCGTACTTGTACGCTGTTAGTAGGTCTTGAAGCAGCTTCTTCATTGGTACTTTACCGCTGTCGTAAACACTTGGGTCATAGTTAGTGTTTGCAGAGATAGCTTGGTCAACGAATTTTTGCATGATACCCACTAGGTGTAGGTAACCGTCGTTAGAACCAATGTTCCAAAGTAGCTCGTAGTTCTCTTTAAGATTTAGGAAATCTGGAACCACTTGCTTAAGGATGCCGTCTTTCGATGCTTTCACTGATACGTAACCACGTGGTGGCTCGATACCGTTAGTCGCGTTCGAGATTTGAGACGATGTCTCAGAAGGCATAAGCGCTGTTAGCGTAGAGTTACGCAGACCGTGCTCCATGATCTCTTCACGTAGAGAATCCCAATCGTAGTGCAGTGGCTCTTCACATACTAAGTCGATATCTTTTTTGTAAGTATCGATTGGCAGTAGGCCTTTCGCGTAGTTGGTCTCGTGGAAAGATGGGCAACGGCCTTGCTCTTTCGCTAGTTCAACAGATGCTTTTAGCAAGTGGTATTGAATTGCTTCAAAAGTACGGTGAGTCAGGCCATTCGCGCTGCCATCAGAGTACTTAACACCATTCTTCGCTAGGTAGTATGCGTAGTTGATTACACCTACACCTAAAGTACGACGGTTCATTGTCGACTTGTATGCAGCTGGAAGCGGGTAGTCTTGGTAATCAAGCAGTGCATCTAGAGCACGAACAACCAGCTCAGAAAGCTCTGCTAGGTCGTCCAGTTCATTGATTGCGCCAAGGTTGAATGCTGAAAGCGTACATAGTGCAATTTCGCCTTCGTCATCTTCTACGTTAGAAAGTGGCTTAGTAGGAAGCGCGATTTCTAGACATAGGTTCGATTGACGAACAGGTGCTACTTCAGAATCAAACGGGCTGTGTGTATTACAGTGGTCAACGTTCTGAATGTAGATACGACCAGTAGAAGCACGCTCTTGCATTAGCAGAGAGAAAAGCTCAACGGCTTTAACCGTTTCACGCTTCACTGAAGGATCGTTTTCGTACTTAACGTATAGCTCTTCAAAACGGTCTTGGTTTTCGAAGAACGCATCGTAAAGGCCAGGTACGTCTGAAGGTGAGAACAGGCTGATGTTGCCACCCTGAACTAGGCGAGAGTACATAAGCTTGTTCAGCTGTACGCCGTAATCCATGTGACGAACTCGGTTCTCTTCAACGCCGCGGTTGTTTTTCAGTACTAATAGAGACTGAACTTCACCGTGCCATAGTGGGTAGAATACCGTTGCTGCACCGCCACGAACACCACCTTGAGAACAACATTTTACTGCTGTTTGGAAGTATTTGTAGAAAGGGATACAGCCTGTGTGGAACGCTTCACCATTACGGATTTCAGAACCAAGCGCACGGATACGACCTGCGTTGATACCAATACCAGCACGTTGAGATACGTAACGAACAATTGAGCTTGCTGTCGCGTTGATAGAATCAAGGCTGTCACCACACTCGATCAGTACACAAGAACTGAATTGACGAGTAGGCGTACGTACACCAGACATGATCGGTGTAGGTAGAGAAATCTTAAACGTAGACGATGCGTCGTAAAAACGTTTGATGTAGTCAAGACGAGTCGATTTCGGGTATTTAGCGAATAGACACGCAGCAACTAAAATGTAAAGGAACTGAGCACTCTCGTAGATTTCTTTCGTTACACGGTTTTGCACGAAGTATTTACCTTCGAGCTGCTTAACCGCTGCGTAAGAGAAGTCTAAGTCACGTTTGTGGTCGATGTACTCGTCAAGCTCTTCGAATTCAGCTTTCGTGTAATCTTCCATAAGGTGGCTGTCGTATTTACCCATATCAACCAGTTTTGCAACGTGGTCATACAGTGCAGGCGGCTCGTATTCGCCGTACGCTTTTTTACGTAGGTGGAATACAGACAGACGTGCTGCTAGATATTGGTAATCAGGAGTCTCTTCAGAGATTAAATCCGCTGCTGACTTGATGATAGTTTCATGAATGTCAGTAGTGGTGATGCCATCGTAAAACTGAATGTGAGCTTTCAATTCTACTTGTGATACAGAAACATTGTGCAAGCCTTCAGCTGCCCATGTAATCACGCGATGGATCTTCTCTAGATCGATCGTTTCTTTGCGCCCGTTACGCTTGGTAACAGTAAGTTGTTGGTTCATTCTGCTTAATTTCCCTAACAAAACTGAACAAGGCCGTGTTTTTGTGTATTTCTGTGTAATTTTTGTAAATTACGTTTCGGCTTTGTGATCTTGGTCTACCCATACATTGTAGTTCAAACACAACATATAGGGGTCATTTGTTTGTTGGGTTACAAGATAGTGCTACAACTGATATTTTTCAAGGTAAAGAAATGGGGTTGCTTGTGGATAAGTGGTGGATTGAAAAAAAACTGTAAGTGACCACTAACTGATGAGGTTATATGTGACTTGATTGTATAAAAGTCGGCTTTTAATGATGCTTTATTTTTGCACGCCCATAAAAAAAAATTCCTTGATCTTTGGCCAAAATGGGCGATTGATTTTAGGCGATTAAATTTAAATCGAGGTGGTCAAAATGGAAGCTAGCGCACGAAATTTAGACTGAAAAAAGTCGCAAAGTTATGGTAATTGCAACTCTTTTCATTCGTCTTTTTTTACAAAAGGTTTTACGGTAGGGCTACCGATATTTTTTAGCCAAAGTTTTGCGTGTGGACGATGTAGTTTACGTCTACATTTGTGCCTAAACGATAAGTGTCCGTAAGAGGATTGTAGTGCAGCCCTGTAATCCCTAGTTCTTGCAGCGGAGTGTTATCGACCATCTTGATAAGTTCTGCAGGGCGAATGAACTTCTCGTGCTCATGAGTGCCCTCAGGAACAATCTTAAGTAGCTTTTCTGCACCAACAATAGCGAACAGGTAAGATTTGAAGTTACGGTTCAAGGTAGAGAAGAACACGTGGCCGCCCGGTTTCACCAATTTCGAACAGGCAGTGATAACAGATTGTGGGTCAGGAACGTGTTCAAGCATTTCCATGCACGTTACCACATCGTACGTCTGTGGGTTCTGTTCTGCGTGGTCTTCGATAGTGCTCTGGATGTAATCGAGCTTGGTGCCCGTTTCTAATGCGTGAAGGCGCGCGACTTCTAGCGGTTCTTTACCCATGTCTAGGCCTGTCACTATCGCACCTTCAACCGCCATGCTTTCTGCAAGAATACCGCCGCCGCAGCCAACATCGAGGACTTTCTTACCAAATAGGCCTTCAGTCTTCTCTAATACGTAATTTAGTCGCAGTGGGTTGATTTGATGTAGTGGCTTAAATTCGCCTTCTAGATCCCACCAGCGTGACGCCATGTCTTCGAATTTCTTGATTTCTGCTGGGTCTACGTTCTGTGATTTAGTCATAATCGGCATTTCCAAGTTAAATAATGCATCCATGAAATTGCAGGCATTATAACTTGCCTTTTCGCGCTGACCAGAAGATCTACAATTTTGCTAGTTTATTGGATGTAAAGTGACCATGTTTCAGCAAGATATGATGCGGAGGTGCAATTTCTCATCAATTGATTGGCTACAAGGGTCACAAGATGGTAAAAGGAGAGGGAAAGTGATGCCTCCGTAGGTAAATTTGTGTTATATTTTTCGGTCTTATACGTATTCAAAAATACGATCTGACTATAGAGGGAAAATGGCTCTATGAGCGATCTAGCGAAAGAGATCACGCCCGTAAATATTGAAGATGAGCTTAGAGGTTCATACCTAGACTACGCGATGTCCGTCATCGTTGGTCGTGCCCTTCCAGATGTGCGTGATGGCCTAAAACCTGTACACCGCCGCGTTTTGTTCGCGATGAATGTACTAGGTAATGATTGGAACAAACCATATAAAAAGTCTGCTCGTGTAGTAGGTGATGTAATCGGTAAATACCACCCACATGGTGATAGTGCTGTATACGATACTATTGTTCGTATGGCGCAACCGTTCTCACTGCGTTACATGCTAGTTGATGGCCAAGGTAACTTTGGTTCTATCGATGGCGACTCCGCGGCTGCAATGCGTTATACCGAAGTTCGTATGGCGAAAATTGCTCACGAGCTCCTGGCTGACCTTGATAAGGAAACTGTGGATTACGTACCGAACTACGATGGTACAGAACAAATTCCAGCAGTACTTCCTACAAAAATTCCTAACCTATTGGTAAACGGTGCTTCTGGTATCGCAGTAGGTATGGCTACCAACATCCCACCACATAACCTTGGTGAAGTTGTTGATGGCTGTTTAGCATTTATCAATAATGAAGATATCACTATTGATGAGCTAATGGACTATATCCCTGGTCCTGACTTCCCAACAGCAGCACTTATCAGTGGTCGTAAAGGCATCGTAGATGCTTACAAGACTGGCCGCGGTAAGGTTTACATGCGTTCAAAAGCGGATATCGAAGTAGAGAAGAATGGTAAAGAAACCATTATCGTTACTGAGATCCCTTACCAAGTAAACAAAGCTCGTTTGATCGAGAAGATTGCTGAACTGGTTAAAGATAAGAAAGTAGAAGGCATCAGTGCACTGCGTGACGAGTCTGATAAAGACGGTATGCGTATTGTTATTGAATGTAAGCGTGATGCAGTAGGCGAAGTGGTTCTTAACAACCTATACGCTCAAACTCAACTGCAAACGACTTTCGGTATCAACATGGTTGCGTTGAATAACGGTCAACCACAGTTGTTCAACATCAAAGACATGCTTAAGTGCTTCGTAGACCACCGTCGCGAAGTTGTGACTCGTCGTACTATCTTCGAATTGAAGAAAGCACGCGACCGTGCACACATCCTTGAAGCATTGTCTCTAGCACTTGCTAACATTGATGAAATCATTGAACTGATCAAGAGCGCGCCAACACCAGCAGAAGCTAAAGTTGGTTTAGTGTCTCGTGGTTGGGATCTTGGTAACGTTGCTTCAATGCTTGAGCGTGCAGGTACTGATGCGGCTCGTCCTGATTGGTTGGAAGACCAATACGGCATCCGCGATGGTCAATACTTCCTAACGGAAACACAAGCACAAGCTATTCTAGAACTTCGTCTTCACCGCCTAACTGGCCTAGAGCACGAGAAGATTCTAGACGAGTACAAAGCCCTTCTAGAAGAAATCGCTGAGCTAATGCACATTCTTGCAAGCACTGAGCGTTTGATGGAAGTTATCCGTGAAGAACTTGAAGCAGTACGTGAAATCTATGGCGACGAGCGTCGTACAGAAATCACAGCGGCAGTTCATGACATCGACATGGAAGAGCTGATTGCTCAAGAAGACGTTGTAGTAACGCTTTCTAACGCAGGTTACGTTAAGTACCAAATCCTAAGCGACTACGAAGCTCAGCGTCGTGGTGGTAAAGGTAAGAGTGCAACTAAGATGAAAGATGAGGATTACATTGAGCGTCTGCTTGTTGCTAATACTCACGATAACATCCTATGTTTCTCTACTCGTGGTAAGACATACCGTCTGAAAGTTTACCAACTACCATTAGCAAGTCGTACTGCTCGTGGTAAGCCTATCGTGAACATTCTTCCTCTAGAAGAAGGTGAACGTATTACGGCTATCCTGCCAGTTTCTGAGTTCTCTAACGAGAAATTCATCTTCATGGCAACGGGTGACGGTACAGTTAAGAAGACATCACTGGATCAATTCGCAAACGTACGTGCTAACGGCCTAATCGCAGTTAACCTACGTGACGATGATTCACTGATTGGCGTTGACATCACTAACGGTGATAGCGACATCATGCTGTTCTCTAAATCGGGCAAAGTTGTTCGCTTTAACGAGGACAAAGTACGTGCAATGGGCCGTACTGCCTCTGGTGTTCGTGGTATGAAGCTTCCAGAAGACGATCAAGTAGTATCGTTGATTGTTCCTTCTAACGAAGGCGATATCCTAACTGTGACTCAAAACGGTTACGGTAAGCGTACTGAACTAGCTGAATACCCAACGAAAGGCCGTGCAACGCAAGGTGTGGTTTCTATCAAAGTCTCTGAACGTAATGGCCCAGTTGTTGGCGCTGTTCAAGTTGAAGAAGGCGACGAAATGATGATGATCACCGACGCAGGTACGCTAGTACGTACTCGCGTTGCGGAAGTGAGCCAAGTTGGTCGTAACACTCAAGGTGTAACACTGATTCGTACTTCTGACGACGAGAACGTTGTAGGTCTACAACGTATCGACGAAGTAGAAGAAGCTGAGGTTGTTGAAGGCGAAGCTGAAGTAGCAAACGCTGAAGCAGCAGTCGTTTCTGAATCAAGTGAAGAGCAAGCATCAGACGCTTCTGATAGCGAGCAAGACACTGAGTAATCTTTCACTTCTATAAATAGAAGTTGAGACAAAAAGCCGAGCCATTGTGCTCGGTTTTTTATTACCTAGAATTTGGCTGTGACTTGTTTAAAAGCCAATAGCTAAACCTCGATCAATATTGTTTTAGTGAGAAAAAGGTACAGTAAAGCGTCAATGAAAGGAGAATGGAATGGATATCTGGTTACTGATTGCTTTGCTGCTAATGAGCCTATTTCTAGTGGCAATCGTGATCGCATCAAACAGAAAAACCAGTCATCTTAAAGGCAACCTCCTTATTTCATGTGTGGCGATATTAGCCAGCATTCTGGTTTGGTCTCAGATGAAACAAGAAGCCCCTCAACTTACTTCAAGTGACGACAGCAGCTATACAGCAACAGATTTCCAAAATGAACTTCAGCAGAGCCTGGAGCAAGACCCTAATCAATCAGACCTTTGGTTTAAGCTTGGTGGTGTTTATATGCAGAAAGGGGAGTTTGATGCTGCATTTACCTGTTACGACTATGCGATTCGTTTAGACCCACAGGCGCCTTCAGGGCTTTATGCAGCTAAAGCGAGCGCCTTGTATTACCTAAGTTCACAGGCGATGAGTGATGATGTGAAAGTGCTCTTAAATCAATCCATGGAGCTTGATCCCAACGATCGTACGGCATTGATGTTGATAGCGACCGATCACTTCATCAGTATGCGCTACCAACAAGCGATCGATGCTTGGACTCAAATTCTCGATTCTAACCAGAAAGGCATTGATCGTGTCTCTATCATCCATTCGATCAACCAAGCTAAGCAAATGATCCGTTAAACGGGCACTATCTGTAATTTCGAGATTATTTGCTTTCTTGCATCTCAATTAAACCGCCAGCGTTGTGGATCTGTGTAAACCCTTGAGCTTTCAAATACTGGTAAGCTTGTCCTGAGCGGTTACCACTGCGGCAATACAAAACGATAGGTTGAGCTTTGTCTATGCTGGCAAAGTGCGTAGCGACTTCAGAAAGAGGGTAGTTAATCGCATTGTCCAGATGACCTTGCTTGAACTCTCCTGGTGTCCTGACATCAACGACCAGCGCACCTTCCTCAATCATTTCCCACCCTGTTTCTGCTCGTTCTGAGGCGTGAAGTCCTGAACTTGTTAATGCGATGCATAATGCCGAAAGCGAAAGTAAGTGCTTCATTCTTTGTTCCTTGAATTAGCTAAAAGGTAATGTGAAATTGGGACGGTTGAGTGCGCCCAAATCTAAAAAACCAGCCACACCTTTACAGTGTGACTGGTTTTATCTTATTGGTCTATTTGAAGGAACTAGTATTCGTAGTTAGCTTCACGCTTTTCAGCTTGCTCTTCCCACTTAGGAACCACGGTGTCTAAGAAGTGTTGCTTCTCAGCATTCATCTTATCCATGTCCATTCCTAGCGCTTTCTGAGCGGCTTCTTTGGTTGAGATATCTGGAATCTCGATTGGATCGGTAATGCCTTTCTTCGCAAGTAGACGAACAATCTTAGTTCGCGCGTCTGCTGCGCGGTCAACCGCCGTTCCAAGAACCTCTAGGGCTACTTCAGGCGCGTGCATGTGAACACCATGAGATGCGATAGCGTAGTCCCAACGCCATTGCGCATGACGAATATCTTGTAAGATAGGTGCCATCTCTTGTTCTGTTGCGCCTGCTTCCCATGCTGCGCCTGCTTCAAAGTGAGCGGCTACGATTTGTTTCTCAGCGGTCAGCTTCATGTTTAGTACTTGAGCTTTGCGGCTTGAAACGATGTTACGCATGGTCTCTTTAGATTGAGTATGGCAGTTAGCACAAGTGTCTTCGAAGCGGTCAAACGGGTTACCTACTTTATGGTCGGTGTAAACGGTACCGTCTTCTTTCGTCACTTTAGGCATGTGGCAGTCAACACAAGCGACGTTGTTCTTACCGTGAATACCTTCACGCCAAGTTTCGTAACCTGGGTGCTGAGCCTTTAGCATTGGTGCTTTAGAGACTTTATGTGTCCAATCTTTAAAACCAATCTGATCGTAGTACTCTTCCATCTGTTCAACACGCGTCCCTTTATCCCAAGGGAATTTCACGCCTTTTGTTGGACCCGTGAAGTAGTATTCCACGTGACACTGAGCACACACAGAGGCTTGCTGATCAAAGCGACCTTGCTCTTCGAAGTTCTTCCCAATCGCATCGAACGCACGTTCAACATAAGGACGAGTGATCTTTAGTGCAGGTTCGCCAATTTTAAAGCCTTCACTTTGAGTATCGTGACAGTCGGCACAACCAATTGGATTGACTATCTCGCTGCCAAGACGAGCCCATTTACCTTCAAAGTAGCCGTCTTCACCACGCTCTTCAATAACGCGTGCTACGTCTGGGCTTTTACAGCTCCAGCACGCCATTGGCATTGGGCCTGAATTTTCGTCGGTTGGTCCGCCAGTACGCAGGGTTTGTCTTACATCATCAACCGCATAAAAGTGGCCGCGGGCTTTGTTGTAGTCTTTCGCGAAACCGTAGCCCGCCCATAGAATAACCATGTTTGGATCTTCTTTTAGTGCGTCTTCAATGGCTTCGCTCTCTGACGTTTGTCTCCATGAATGGTATTGATCTGGGTGGTTTTGCTCGAACTGGTCGTTACGAGGATCACCAATTTCTTTTTGTTCAGACGCAGCAAAACTGGTCGCGCTTACTAGTGATGCGCTAACCATTAATAATGCTGTGACGGAATTACGTATCCAATGCTTTTTCACAGTGATATCTCCAATATACTGATTTTTATACCAAGCGTTGTGAGTTTGCTATTCAAATTAAGAACTGGAGAATTGCTGTTTATATTAATTCATAAATAAACACATTTTGTTACGTGTCGGATGTTTGCTTGTTTTAGATCAATTAATGACAGTGACTTCAATCACGTTGAAGTTTATATAGCCCTAAAGGGGTATGTGGACATCAAGTTAGACTGGTCTTATTGAGAATTATTATCATATATAACAAACAATTACCCGACATGCCCTCACTATAAATAGGGTGATTGTGTTCACATATTACCCTTTGTATATTTCGCTTTACCTAATTAGGGGCATATTCTAAATATAGAAAGCGTTGTGGCTTATCCAAAATAAGAATTGATATCATTTAAGCGGTAATAATATCGTTTAAGGGTACTTTTGTTTAACCGGAATATTATTTAGTTGAGAGTTAAATAATGCCGGTATAAGGAAAGGATAAAATGGGCAATATTAAATTGACCATAGTCATAATGCTTAAATCCCTTCTAGCATTCTGCCTCTATGGTTATTCCATTCATGCTGTTGCAGAGCCTGCTGTTACGCCAGTAGGAGAGTCAACAAGACATGAAGTCGAATTAATACGTGACAAAGATTACAAATGTGTCCAATGCCATAAAGATTCTAAAGAAACGGTATTTGGTTCACATGGTGAGAGTGCGCACGCTTTGCTTGGCCGTGAAGTGAATTGCACAGATTGTCATAGTTCTATTGGCCCCGATCACCGTGATGGTGCACCTGAGGTGGTGAAGTATCGCGCGGCTCAATCACAACCCGGAACCGAAAAGGTTTTCCTCGATCCTAGCTTAATCCTAGATGCCAACAGCCAATGTATAGATTGTCATAAGCCTGATGATCTGCGCGAAGCGAGTTGGACTCATGACGTACACGCACAAAACTTAACGTGTTCAAACTGTCACGATGTGCATGCGAGTGAAGCGAAGGTGCTTGGCTTAGATAAAAAGCAAACCATCAAGCTGTGTGTGGATTGCCATTCAGACTTCAACCAGAAGAAAGAAGGGGAGTAATCTATGAGCTGCTCAAGAAGAAACTTTTTAGCTGGCGCGGGTGCCGTTATTTTCACAACTGGTGTTGCAGGTACTGCAGCGGTTACAAGCCGCAAAACGCTGTCTAATGTTCAGGAAGATGGCACCAAGCGTTACGGAATGGTTCATGACGAAACCGCGTGTATTGGCTGTGCTGCTTGTACTGAGGCGTGTCGTGAAGTAAACAAAGTGCCTGAAGGCGTATCGCGCTTAGAAATCATAAAGAGCGAACCTCAAGGTGAATATCCAAATGTTGATTACCGTTTCACTCGTAACTCTTGTCAACATTGTGATAATGCACCTTGTGTGATGGTTTGCCCAACAGGCGCCGCCTATAAAGATGAGAAGACAGGAATTGTTGATGTACATAAAGAGAAGTGTGTCGGCTGTGGTTATTGCCTGCTAGCTTGTCCATATCAAGTGCGCTTCTTCCATCCTAAGAATAAGTCGGCCGACAAATGTAACTTCTGCCGCGATACCAATCTTGCGCAAGGTAAATTACCTGCTTGTGTTGAATCTTGCCCTACCAATGCGCTGATATTTGGCGACTTAAATGACCCTAAGAGCGGGATAAACCAGGTACTTAAATCTGAAGTGGTTTACAGAGATAAGGCTTATCTAGGTACTCAGCCAAAACTCTATAAAGTGCCACACCAAAAAGGGGAGATTTGATTATGAGTGCATGGGATACAGCGTTTCAATCAGGTACCGTGGTTTGGGACTGGATCATTGCTATCTATCTGTTTTTGGCGGGTATGTCAGCGGGTGCAGTGATGATCTCGATTTACCTTAAGAGAAAGGTGATTGAGGACGATCCAGCGAATAATGGTGTATTAAAGGCAACGGCTTTTCTAGCACCATTCGGGATCATCTCAGGCTTATTGATCTTGGTTTTCCACCTGACGAAACCACTATCATTTTGGAAGATCATGATCTTTTATAATCCGACGTCAGTGATGTCGATGGGTGTGATCTTATTCCAAGTGTATATGGTGATCCTATTTGTTTGGATCGGCATTATATTCCGAAATCAGATTGCCGTATTCTTGAGTGATCAAGCATGGTTAAAAGGGCGACTCGATTTTGTCAGTAACTGGATTGGCAAATTAGAATCTTTTGAGAATGTTTTTGAAATATTCTTAGCTGTGCTTGCGCTATTACTTGCGGCTTACACTGGCTTCTTACTCTCTGCGCTAAATACCTTCCCAATGCTGAATAACCCAGTGTTGCCGATATTGTTCTTATTCTCGAGTTTATCCTCGGGAGCGGCGGCATGTATTTTATTTGGTGTGTTGGTCTTTAAGGAGTCTCCGCATAGTGCGAGTATTTCTTGGATCCACGGCTTCGAACGTCCTGTTGTTATGTTTGAACTGTTTGTCCTTGTTACTTTCTTCACTGGGTTGATATTTGCTGGTGGTCAAAGTGAGCAGGCAGTATGGAACGCGATTGGCGGTGGTTTCTGGGCAAGTTGGTTCTGGTATGGCGTAATTGGTGTGGGTATGGTTTTACCCTTGTTGCTTAACGCCGTGACACCAGCATCGGTTCGCCATAGTACTGTGTATATTTTCTCTGTTACTTCATTGAGTCTGATGGGCGTATTAATGCTAAGAACGTTTGTCCTTTATGCAGGACAATTAACGTTAGCTTAATTTCGCTCAAGGTTATAAGTGAGTGGATGTTGGATACTAAACATCTGCTCACTAAATTTCTTTTCGCTGAGTAACAGTAGCTAGTTGAGTAATAATAGCTAGTTGAGTTACATCAGCTAGTTGAGCAATCAATGCCAATAATGGTTTAACTTGGTTCTGCTTAGGTAGAGCCTGATTGAGGTGATATGGTCGGTTCTTTGGGGCTGTTTAGTTTAATTTTGGTCGCTGTTCTCAGCAGCATTATCGCTGTGTATTCGATGTATCAAATGCTAACTAAACAAGCACAAAATGTGGCTTTAATTCGTAGTTTCTCCCTCTCTAGCGCTTTGTTTTCCATTGGCGCTATCGTTTTACTTGGCTATGCCTTTGTAGGTGACGACTTTTCCATCCTCTATGTTGCAGAACACTCCAATACTCAATTACCCACCTTCTTCAAAATGGCCGCTGTGTGGGCTGGACATGAAGGCTCATTGCTATTTTGGGTCTTAACCATTAGCTGTTGGTCGGGTGTGATTGCCCTACAAAAGCAATATTCTTCTGAGTATCAGAGCCGCGTATTGTGGGTGATGAATGTGTTACTCGCGATATTTGCATGGTTTACCTTATTTGCTTCGAACCCATTTGAACTGAATTCGACCTTGCCACTTGAAGGGCGTGACCTTAACCCAATGCTGCAAGACGTTGGTTTGATATTCCATCCGCCTCTGTTGTATTTGGGTTATGTTGGTTTCTCTGTGGTCTTGGCATTTGCTGTGGCCGCTTTGCTGGTGGATCCGATTGAGTTCGATTGGGTCGCTCATTGTCGCAGTTGTTGTTTGGTCGCTTGGATCTTTTTAACCGCAGGGATCATTCTTGGTTCTTGGTGGGCATACTACGAGTTAGGGTGGGGTGGTTGGTGGTTCTGGGACCCGGTAGAAAATGCCAGCCTATTACCTTGGCTAACATCAACCGCTCTATTGCACAGTTTGGGTGTTGCTAAAGGCAAGCAACAGTTGCTGAAGTGGTCACTTAGCCTTGCTTTCATTACGTTTTGTTTAAGTATCCTCGGTACTTTTATTGTTCGATCTGGCGTCCTCACTTCCGTTCATGCTTTTGCTGTTGACCCAACCAAAGGTATCGCGCTGTTGCTGATACTGGTTTTGGTGTTAGTGAGTTCGTTTTCTCTTCTTATTGTTCGTGGTGAATCTTTCGAGTCGAATCCAATCACTAGCTTTGCGAGTAAAAGTTTTTTGAGTTTAGTGGCGGTACTTATATTTGTACTGGGTACGGCGGTGGTGGTGTTTGGTACCTTCTACCCAATGGTTTTTGAATTACTTGGCCTTGGAAATATCTCTGTGGGCGCACCTTACTTTAATCTTCTTATTGCGCCATTGGCTCTGCTTGCGATGGGAGTGATAGGGTTAGCGCCATTGCTCAGTATCAAACCTCAAGCGTCGAAAGGTGTGATTGGAATTATTGCCTTATTGTCTCTCTGTCTTGGCTTTGTAACTTATGTTTTGCAAGTTGAAGCGATCCAAGTGATGGTGCTAATGACATGGTCACTTGCGTTTTGGGTAGCCCTGACTCATGTTTACGGCTTAGCGGTAACGCGCAACTCTAAGTTTCAACGCAAAGTATGGGTGATGACGTTGGCGCATGTGGGTGTCGCAGTATTAGCGATAGGTGCCGCGATGAACAGTTACCATTCATTTGAGCGAAGTTACAAATTGAGCCCAGGTGAAGAGGTTGAGTTTATGGGCTGGACGCTCTCTCATCGTGATACCGAGCTCTATGTCGCCTCCAACTTTACTGCAGAAAAAGCGATACTCGAATTAGATGCTAGCGAGCAAAGCTTTTCCATCGCGCCAGAAAGAAGACACTACCAAGTTCGTGTTATGAACATGAGTGAGCCTGCAATGAAGTGGTTCTGGCATGGCGATGTTTATATCACCATGGGCGAGAAAGTCGATTCCACCGCTTACGCATTTCGTGTTCAGTATAAGGCGTATGCGCGCTGGATCTGGTTTGGTGGGCTGTTCTCCATTATCGGCGCTTTGCTCTCATTGACTCATCGTAAAAAGAAAACCGTTAAGGCGTCACAGTATGCATACCAGCGTTCGTAACAAGCTAATTACTCTAATTGCCTTAGCATTGATTGTGGTGCTGGTATTTGTCTTTGCGCTTGATAATAAGCAGCAGTCGACCATGGTGTCTGAACAACAAAGGGCATTTCCAGAATTTACATCGACTGCGTTAGTGAATAGTGAAGGCGTCAATGGTCAGCAGAAAATTACGCTTACTGATGTCACGCAGCACCCTTATCAACTGGTTAATGTATGGGCATCTTGGTGCGGGATATGTAAAACCGAACATTCATTTTTGCTTCAACTTCACGATAAAGGCATTCCCATCGTTGGGCTTAATTATCGAGATAACTCTGGGGCTGCGATTAACGTGTTATCGAACGATGGCAACCCGTACTCAACCGTGATCAGTGACCCTCAAGGCAAGTTAGCATTAGAGTTGGGCGTAATCGGCACACCTGAAACGTATTTGGTTGATGCCAATGGCCAGATCATTAAAAAGCTATTGGGCGTGATTAATGAAATGGTATGGAAAGATGAGCTTGCGATGTATTTTGATGGTGTGAATGGATGATGAAGTCTCTAGTACAAACCTTGTTTATGCTGTCAGCTCTTTTAGTGATTAGCCTTTCAACCATGGCTGAAGATCTGTTTACTGCCAGTAATAAAGAGACGAGTATTCAAGTTGAACTGTTTGAGTTTGAAAACCCAGAACAACAGCAACGTGCTATTAGCTTGGCGAAAACGTTACGCTGCCCACAATGTCAAAACCAAAATCTGATTGAATCCAACTCACCAATAGCAAAAGACTTACGCTTTGTTGTGTTCAATATGGTGAAAGCAGGGAAGAGTAATAATGAGATTACTCGATATATGACGGAAAGATATGGTGAATTTGTACTGTATAAGCCGGCGATGAAGGTTTCAAATCTATTACTTTGGTTGCTACCGAGCCTATTATTTCTCTTATTTATATATTTATCAGTAAAAAGTGTTAGGAAGAGCTCATAAAAATTGTGTATTACTGTTTACCAATTGACCTGTATTTTGTAACATTGACCGATTATAAAGGCTAAGCACTGCTATATAAGGATGTATCTGTGGATAACGTAATCTCAAATTTAAAGAAAGAGTTCCATACTCATGTCCGATCTGATAAATGGGCAGAAAAATACAGTGCAAAGTCGAGCATTTCTACGCTTACTCAAGAAGAGTTAACCGAATTAGAGAACGCTTGGGTTCAGCTTGTCATCTGGAAGCAAACTCAAGTAAGTTGATCGTTCTGTAAAAAATCGTAGTCTTAGCCGCAACTGATTAATTTATAACCCCATGTTGGTCATCCCAATGTGGGTTTTTTTCTTATGTGAAAAATAATTGTTATATTATAACAATTTGTACGAGGTCGACCTTGAAAAAAATTGTTAACAGCCTCATAGTGTCTATCATTAGATAGTTAGCTACAAAATATTGCCTAGACATATAATGTAGTGTTGTTAAATACATCGAATTTTCAAGTGAGTATAGCTATGGCGGAAGTGCGTGCCAGAATAGATTTCAAAGTAGGGGTAACAAGCAGTATAGATGCTGAACTTCTGTCTTTTCATGGATTGAAAACAGATAAAGAGCATGTTGCTGTGATATTTAAATCAGCAGACAAGACACAAGACATACCTCTTGTTCGTATGCACTCTGAGTGCCTGACTGGTGATGTTTTCCATTCTTCTCGCTGTGACTGTGGCGAGCAGTTAGACGAAACCATTAGAATTATGGGTGAGACGGGTGGGGTGATTCTTTACTTACGCCAAGAAGGTCGTGGTATTGGCTTGTACAACAAAATCGATGCGTACCGTCTGCAAAGCGAAGGCATGAACACCTATGAAGCCAACAACCACCTAGGTTTTGGCGATGACCTACGCGATTTTACTGAAGCTGCTGAAATGCTACGCGCCTTAGGTACTACAAAAATCCGCTTAGTCACCAACAACCCTAAGAAGATCAATGAGCTAAAATCTTTTGGTATTGAGATTGAAGAAGTGGTGAATACCTCTGCTCATATCAAATCGGGTAATGAAAGCTACCTGAAGGCAAAAGTCTCACACGGTAAGCATAATCTGGATATCTGATTAGCCTCTTTGTTACGCTTAACATAAAAATGTTTAAAGACCTCACATATGTGAGGTTTTTTTGTATTTATCTTGCAATAAAATTGTAAGTTTGTATTATTTCAATCCGTAGTGCAAATGATAATGGTTTGCACTATTACTACGGATAATAATTTAAAGCTCAACAAGGATGCTTCATGACCATTAAATCTTTAGTGACAAAAGCCGTAACTTCGTCACTCATTTTTGCCTCTGCTTCTTCTTTCGCAGCAGTAACTCAAGATCAAGTTGTAGAACATTACGCAGATATTGCGCATGCAGTGTTTGCAGATTCAGTAATTACAGCAAAAGCGTTGAACTCTTCTATTGATACCTTCTTAGCTTCTCCTTCTGCTGGCAACTTCGAACAAGTAAAACAAGCTTGGCTTGAGTCTCGCGTACCATACCAACAGTCAGAAGTTTTCCGCTTCGGCAACGCTGTTGTTGATGATTGGGAAGGCCAACTGAACGCATGGCCACTTGATGAAGGCCTGATTGATTATGTTTCGACTGATTACCAATATGAACTTGGTAACGAAGGCGCTAGCGCAAACATCGTGGCTAACAAGACTTTCCAAATTGGTCAGACTACCGTTGATGCAACCAACATCACCCCTGAGCTAATCGCAGACTTGAACGAGATCGGTGGTTCTGAAGCGAACGTAGCGTCTGGCTACCACGCAATTGAATTCCTACTTTGGGGCCAAGATTTAAACGGTACAAACAGCGGTGCAGGTGAGCGTGCTTACACTGATTTCGTTGTTGGCGCTGAGTGTACTAACGGCAACTGTGACCGTCGTGGCGCATACCTAAAAGCATCTGCTGAGCTACTTATCCAAGACCTAGAATGGATGGAAAAGCAGTGGGCTGAAGGCGAGAAAGGCAACTACCGTCAAGAGCTTCTTTCAGAATCTAGCGAGAATGGTCTTCGTAAAATGCTGTTTGGCATGGGTTCACTGTCTCTAGGTGAGCTAGCGGGTGAGCGTATGAAGGTTGCACTAGAAGCAAACTCTACTGAAGACGAGCACGATTGTTTCTCTGATAACACGCACAACTCTCACTACTACAACGAGCAAGGCATCTACAACGTTTACACGGGTCTATACAAGCGTGAAGACGGTACTCTGCTTTCCGGCCCAAGCTTGTTCGACCTAGTAGAGCAAAAAGATGAGCAAGCTGCGAAAGAGATTCAAAAGCAGTTTGACCTAGCACGTGCACAAGTAGGCGAATTAGTAACGTCTGCAGAGAAAAACAACCAGCACTTCGATCAGCTAATCGCTGCTGACAACGCTGCGGGTAATGCACTAGTAAACAAAACAATTGTTGCGCTAGTGTCTCAAACAGCGGCTATTGAGCGTGCTGCGGGTGTGATTGGCATTGATAGCCTAAACCCAGACACAGCGGATCACGAGTTCTAAGAACCCGAGCCGACACAAATGTAAGGGCTCTGATTGAGCCCTTAATTGTTTGATCCTCAAGAAAGCCACACCCACATAAAAACTAAAATCAAAAACACAGCAAGGCAATGTATGAAGTCGTATCTCTCAGCCTCACTATTAACCGCACTGTTTTTCGTATCTCCATTACACGCTCATGAAACCTACTCTGGCGGCAAAACGACCGTGAAGAAAGAAGGAG
Source organism: Vibrio sp. 10N.247.311.14 (assembly GCF_041467715.1). Classification (NCBI taxonomy): domain Bacteria; kingdom Pseudomonadati; phylum Pseudomonadota; class Gammaproteobacteria; order Vibrionales; family Vibrionaceae; genus Vibrio; species Vibrio sp. 10N.247.311.14. The sequence continues at coordinate 81,583 of NZ_JBFSVE010000005.1, read as the reverse complement.
CGAACGCTTTTTCCCTTCCCGCAGCCAATCTACCAATGAGTAAGCGCTTGGATTTCAGCGTAGGTAATAGCTTCTTTAGAAACCCTTGGGTTCCTGCACCGTCATCAACCGATGCTCGTGATGGGTTAGGACCACTATTTAATACTAACGGCTGTCAAAACTGCCACATCAAAGATGGTCGTGGTCACGCGCCAGAAGAAGGAGATGAGAACGCAGTATCCATGTTGGTTCGTTTAAGCATTCCGGCTGAAACGCCTGAGCAGCGACAAGCCTTCATTCGAGATGGTGGAATTCCAGAGCCGACGTACGGCGGTCAGCTACAAGATTTTGCGCTTCAAGGTGTAAAACCAGAGGGCAAAGTGAACATTAGCTACACGGATGTTCCTGTTGAATTCAAAGACGGCACCGTCGTTACTCTGCGTAAACCCACTTTAAATATTACTGAACTTGCTTTCGGCGAGATGCATCCTAAGACCGAGTTTTCAGCTCGAGTGGCGCCGCCAATGATTGGTCTTGGTCTGCTTGAAAGTATCCCACAAGAAACGATTCTAGGATTTGCAGAGCAGCAATTGGCAGACAAACAGGGCCTGTCGGGTAAAGCCAACTATGTTCTTGATGTTCAAACCAATGAAATGGCGCTAGGTCGTTTCGGTTGGAAAGCCGGGCAGCCAAACTTAATGCAGCAAAACGCGGCGGCATTTAACGGTGACTTAGGCCTGACAAGCAGCTTATTTCCGAATGAAAACTGCACATCAGCGCAATCAACCTGTGATGATTTTCCAAATGGTGGCGAGCCAGAAGTCAGTGACAACATCTTAGATTTTGTTGAGTTCTATTCGCAGCATCTCGCGGTACCTGTTCGTCGTAATGTCGATAACCCAGCGGTTGTTCAAGGTAAAAATCTGTTCAAAGAGATTGGTTGTCAAAGCTGTCACCAAGCTGAAATTCGCACGGCAGAGCGTGAAGGCTTGCCTGCATTATCTAATCAGTTAATTAGCCCATATACCGACATGTTGCTACACGACATGGGTGAAGGCTTAGCGGACAATCGCCCTGAGTATCTTGCCAATGGTCAAGAGTGGCGTACCACACCACTTTGGGGATTAGGTTATACCAAAGAAGTGAACGGTCATACGTTCTTACTTCATGACGGTCGCGCAAGAAACGTTATGGAAGCGGTACTTTGGCATGGTGGTGAAGCAGAAATGGCAAAACAAAAAGTATTAGCTTTGAGTAGCAGTGAACGCGAAGCACTACTAGCGTTTTTGGAATCATTATAGGCTGTCTTGAATTCAGTTAAGCCAACGGCTTAGTTACTTAAGAAAACCGCTAACAAAAGACTGACTACCGCTGAACTTGTAGGGATACGAGGCCAGCGGTCGTTTCATATTTATTGAACTCATATAATTAAAAGAAAAACTAGGAAGTAAGGTAACAGCATGACACATAAATTTTTGTTAATGCCTTTGTCGGCATTAATTATGGCAGGCTGCCAATCATCGGGTGAGCAAGCCGCTTCATCTGAGGTTAACGGTGTGTCTTATCAAGCAGACACGACCGACCACATCAGTCGCAGTGTCTATCAACAAGAGTTTGATTCAGCGGTGCTATTCGCGAAGCAATCGAGCGAATTAGAAGCTCTGATGCAAGGTTACTGTGAAACGGATAACGTTGAGTTAGACGCTTTGAAAGATCAATGGCAGATCACAATGAACAGCTGGATGGCACTACAAGGCCAAGAAAGAGGTCCAACAGCAGCGCTTGAAGAGAGCTGGAATGTTCAATTCTGGCCAGACAAAAAGAACACGACGGGTCTTAAGATGCGTCAGTTAACTCAACAGAACAAAGCTTGGACTCAAGACGAAATCGCGCAGCAGAGTGTGACGGTTCAAGGGCTAGGTGCGTTGGAGTGGTCTCTGTACGACGAGCAATCTCCATTACTGCAAGACAAAGCGTCTGGTTGTCTATCTTCACAAGCGATCGCACAAAACTTGGCAATGAAATCGGCCTCTATTGCTGAGGCATGGCAGGTTAACCCTTGGTTAGCGCTAGACGAGACTCGTTGGGAGTCTGAATACATCGCTTTATTGACCAACCAACTTGATTACAGCATGAAAAAGCTGAGTCGCCCGATGGCGAAAATTGGTCATCCGCGTCCTTACTTCTCAGAATCATGGCGTGCACAAACCTCGATGACTCAACTAAAAGCCAATGTAGCAGCACTTCAGAATTTGTACCTTGCCGGTGGCAATGGCCTAGACGGCTTGTTGAGAGAGAAGGGCTTAAACGACCTAGCTGATCGCGTTGCTGACCAGTTCACATTGACGCTAGATACTTGGCCTACAGACTCAAGCTTGTTTGAGTTATTGCAGAGCAAAGAGGGCTACCGCGAGGTGCTGACTCAATACAACAAACTAGAACGTTTGAAGTACCTGATTCATGAAGAAGTGGCGATAGAGCTTGGCGTGGTAATAGGATTTAATGCTACCGATGGTGACTGATACTACACGAAGAACCTTACTGAAAGCAGCACTTGGGTGTGCTGCTGTGCCTGTGCTGCCGTTCGGATGTGCTAGCCGTTCAGGTGAAAGCGCATCGAATAAACCTCAGTTGATTGGTTGTGCGCTTAATGGTCGAGGCCAGTATTCCGCGGTTGTGGCTGATGAGTATGGCATGCCACTGAGCCAGCTACCTATCCCTGAGCGTGGCCATGGCGTCGCAATCTGCCCAACCTCATCACATGCGGTGGTTTTTGCCCGTCGTCCTGGTGACTATTTTATGGTGTTTGACTATAAAAACGGTCAGCAGATCAAAATGGTGGTGAAAGGTAACAACCGCCACTTCTATGGTCATGGCGTTTACTCATTAGACGGCACACTATTGTATGCCACTGAAGGGAAAACCGACACCAGTCAAGGCGTGATTGGCGTTTACGATGTCGCGCAAGGCTATCGTAAGGTCGAAGAGTTCACTGGTTTCGGTATCGGCCCACATGAAGTGATCATCATGCCGGATGGTAATCTCGCGATCGGCGTTGGTGGCGTTCATACTGATGGTAGAACACCGAAAAACCTCGATTCGATGCTGCCGAGCTTGAGTTATGTTTCTCCTGAAGGTGTGTTACTTGATCAGGTTGAATTGTTGGATAAGAAGCTGAGCATTCGACATTTAGCCCATGATGGTGCTGAAACGGTACTTTGTGGCCAGCAATATCGTGGTGAACCAGATGAGTATCCTTCGCTATTGGCGATGCATACTAAAGGCGGCCAGTTTGAATCACTGAACGCAGAGCCTGAGCAATGGGCAAGGTTCAATCACTATATCGCCAGTATTGCGGCGTCAGACGATTGGATTATTGCGACTTCGCCAAGAGGCAACTGCTACGGTATTTGGTCTAAAGAAACCAAAGAATTAGTAGAACTGTCTGCATTATCTGACGCTTCTGGCGCTGTGCTGCTTGATGGTGAGTTTCGATTAAGCTCTGGGGCGGGAAGTGTGGTAAGCCAGAGCAAGCCTTATGAGAAATCAACTCAACAATCATCGGTCCAGTGGGATAACCATTGGAGTTCAATCTGATTTATAAAGCCTCTTAAAAAATAACATGCTTACTCCCGTTTCTTTGCCATACTTATGGAATTGCTGGTAACGGAGTTAAGCATGTTAGCAAAATACTTCTGTGGATTATTGGTGTTAGTTTCTGTGCATGCATGGAGCTATGCGAGTTCTGACGAGAGCCGTTTCATTCCGGCGGAATCCGAACTTTCTTTTATGCTGATTTATCCAGAGCTGACACAGAGTATCTATCAAGACACTTCTGTGCCTATCCTTTGGGATTCACCTGAGCTGGTTAAAGCGTTTGAGTTCCAATTGTCGCTTCTCGAACAAGCTCAAATGGCACCACTCTTCGATCGACAACTCAAGCAAATTCGTCACTATCAATCCCATGCTCAATGGCAAGAGTTGGACATATTACTCACCGATACTTTTATCTACTACCTGAGCTACGTTGAAAATGCGCCGCTTGCCGGTAAAGAGTGGTACTTCTCGGGCAAGTTGCATTCCAAATTACCAGCGCCTTCTCCGCATATCCTGATGAGATTAAAAAGCAGCGTTGCCAATGATTACTTATTGGAGATGGTGTTGTCTTACGCGCCGCCTGTTGGGGATTTTGACCAATTCAAAGCAACCTATTCTGTTTTAAACACGGCATCAGAGCTTGGTGTTGAACGTTACCGACAAAAAGGTTTGAAACGCTTGGGGGATCAACTTTCAGACAAAGCGACGCTGGTTGAGCGCATTGCATTGGTTGGCGTAGACACTTCAATGATCGCTGTCGATTCCCCTCGATTTGATCGAGACTTACAAATCGCGATCAAAGCTTTTCAAAGTATGCATGGGATTACCGCGGATGGGATTATCGGGCCAGACACGATCAAATGGATCAATATGGGCTTTGATGATCGACTTACTTCCCTAGCATTGAACGCCGAGCGTGCCCGCTTATGGCCAAGAAATAGAGACTCACTGATTGTGGTGAATGTACCTAGTTTTGATATGAAGTATTGGGAAGATGGGGAAGAGGTTTTTGAATCTAAAGTTGTGGTTGGGAGAAAATCGAGAAAAACACCACTCTTAGAGATAAAGCTTGATTCGGTTATCTTAAATCCGACTTGGAACGTGCCATGGAAAATCATGGTTAAAGATATCTTGCCTAAAGTAAAAGCCGACGAGAGTTATCTTGAAACACACAATTTTCAAGTGATCGATGGTTGGCGTTCGATGGAAACTGTCGATACTACCGAGATAGATTGGCAAACGATTAACTTTAACTCTTTTCCTTATCGAATGCGCCAGCAAGCAGGCTCTAGTAACGCATTGGGTTTGTATAAGTTCAATACGCCCAACAAGCGAGCCATCTATCTCCATGACACCCCAAGTAAAAGCTTGTTTAACGATGACTTCCGCGCCTATAGCTCTGGTTGTATTCGTGTTGAGCATGCCGAGGAACTCGCGGAGTTGTTATTTGCGACTAAGGTAAAGAAAGTGCCGAATCAGGATGATGAACTTGCGCCCAATACTAAGGTTCGTCTCAAGAAGCGAATTCCAGTGCATATCATTTATCAAACCGTGTTGTTTGAAGAAGGAGGCATACAATACCGCGGTGATATCTACCAATATGATAAAGAGGGCGGTTGATTGAAATATGGTCAAGAAAGGTGATCTTGACTGAAAAATGACAACCAAGCTTCTATTGATAAAATTATAATGAGTATCAATAACTAACCGTGCAAAGGTTACAAATACTAACGTTTTGCACGGTTTTTGTACGTTGACGCAGCAAATTCCATTATGTATCGTGCATTTTTCGTTCGATCTAATTGGTTTTTTTGCTGTATGTCTCAAAGTTTATTTTCACGCCGTCAGTTTCTGACTTACGCTGGTGGTACTGCTGTAGTCGCCTCTCTTACTCCTTCTATCGCTTTCGCTTCATACCCGGATCAACCAAGAACGATTAGCATGAACAATCTTCACACTGGTGAACGATTAGAGACTTGTTATTTCGATGGCACTAACTATGTTGGTGACGAGATGGCACGCCTTAGCAAACTGTGCCGTGACTTCCGCCGCAATGAGATTCATCCAATGGATAAGAACCTGTTTGATCAGATCACTCAGATTCAAAATGTACTGGGTATTCAAAAAGAAGTTCAAATCATCTCTGGCTACCGCTCTCCAGCAACCAACGAAGCGTTGCGCTCTAAGTCGAGTGGTGTCGCTAAAAAGAGCTATCACATGCTTGGTAAAGCGATCGATTTTCGTATCGATGGTGTTGATTTAAAGGAACTGAGAGACGTAGCTAAAAGTCTGCAAGCAGGTGGTGTTGGTTATTACGCTCGTAGTAACTTCATCCACATTGATACTGGTCCAGTTCGCAGCTGGTAGAGCTAAGCTGAGTTATTGAGTGATACGGTAGGCACTTGTCAAAGTAGACATCCAATGTCATAGTTTGCCCAAATTTCAGTTTGTTCTAATAATTCGGTTTATTGCTGCTCAGTTTGTTGCTGTTTAGTTTGTTATTGTTGGGTTTGTTGCCAATAACATAGCGATATTCGAGTTGTTCACCAGATTCGCTCTTTAAGGTTTGTATATGTCTCTTAAGTATCAAGTTGTACCTGTTACCTCTTTTTCTCAGAACTGCTCGATTGTGTGGTGTGATGAAACCATGGAAGGCATCGTTGTCGATCCGGGCGGTGATGTTCAACAACTCGCGGCTATCATTGAAGAACTCGGTGTTAAGGTTGTGAACTTGGTACTGACGCACGGTCACTTAGATCATGTTGGCGGTACGGTACCACTTGCTGAGATCTTGAAGGTTGAAATTGTGGGCCCGCATAAGGCAGACAACTTCTGGCTACAAGGTCTAGAGAATCAAAGTCAGATGTTTGGTTTCCCACTGTGTAAAGCTTTTGAACCAAACACTTGGTTAGATGAGGGCGACAAAGTCACTTTTGGTAATCAAGTGATTGATGTGATTCACACGCCGGGCCACACGCCAGGTCACGTTGTACTGTTCAGTGAGCAAGCTCGTTTAGCGTTTGTGGGTGATGTGTTGTTTAACGGCGCAATTGGCCGTACTGACTTCCCACAAGGTGACTTCAATACGCTTATCGCTTCAATCAAGACTAAGCTTTGGCCACTAGGCAGTGACGTAACATTCGTTCCGGGCCATGGTCCTGAATCGACATTCGGTCGCGAGCGTGCATCAAACCCGTTCGTCGCAGATGAAATGCCTCTGTACTAATTAAATCTTTGATTTTCCAACCGATTATTTGTGTCGATTGATTGAAAATGAAGCTTAGCTTTTGTCCTGAAAGCTAAGCTTTTTTATTGTGTGTGAACTTACTGGTAAACCTTAATCAGAAAGACGTTCAGCGGCAGCCAAGTAGCGTCGAGCCAGCCCAACAAACTCTTCTCCACTCATATTCAAATCATGGGTTGATATGAAAATGTCATAACCGTGGAAGCCCCTTTGATATTTCATTCTGTTGGCAAGCATCGCCTGCAATCCAGAATAGTTTTTAATCACCGCGTTTGGACTGTTTGTCTCATTCGGTGAATCAAGGTTGTCCTGTGATTGGTTATCGTTGAAATTTACGTTGTCGGTATTCTGCGACTCTTTGTATTGGCTTAGTTCGACACAGCCACTTTCAGTACAACGCGCATGGTAATGCGATGAGTCGAGAACCATATCCTCAAAGTTGGACTCTTTGCCTGCTTGTTTGGCTCCTAAGTACAAAAGTGCTCGTTGGCTGAGCAATAATTCACAAGTTATTTTAGGGCAAATCGAATCGAGGTAGGGCGAGTAATCTTTTACTTTAATTCCGACCCAGGGCAGAGGTTGATGCCAACCATCTTGTTCATAAGTGCAAAGACCAATTTTTTGGATGTTACTCCATTTTAAAACCCAACCCCCTTTGTAAAAGTGCTGCTGAAAATGAGTCGGGGTAAGTGTGAACATCACTCGGCTGCGCAGCATCAAATAGTAGCCAGTTCCCAGAAGCGCAATACTGCAAAAAGCACCCACGATCAGTAACTTTGGATTGTCACTGTAGAGCGAAACGATCAAGCAAATGAAGCCTAAAATAATGGCGAGGATACGGTACGAGCGAGTGAATGAAGGCAAAGAGAAATTACTAAGGTGACGAGTGTCCATAGGTAACACCAAGTTTTCATATTTTTGTCTGGATGGATAACCAGTGTATATGACCCTGAATTGATAAGTCGATGTTTAAATAATAGACGCTAGTAGACAATATCGGTATTTTTCGTCGACTTTCGACGCTTCACTCTACAAATAGCTCCTGTTTTTTGGTATAAATCGCGCTTCAAATTTTCACCACTGCGAAAAGAGCAGTGAACTGGAGAAATATTCAATGAGACTTGCTCATAAGCGTAAGGTGCAGGCTAAACTGCAGAAACGCACTAAAGCGGCTGTAGTTAAAGCAGTGGCAACGCCGAAAAAAGCGAAGCCTGTCGCAGAGAAAGTTGTAGCAGAAAAAACTGTAGCAGCAAAACCAGCGGTAGAGAAAGCAGTAGCAGCAACTAAAGAAGTTGCAGTAGCACTGACTCCTAAGCAACAACAAGTTCTAGACATCGTTGTTAGCAATGCTGAAGGCATTAACCCTAAAGGTATCGGCCTAGAAGCTGGTCAAGAAGACGCGAAAGCAGCTTCATGGGCAACAGGCGCATTGAAAAAACTTCTTGAAGAAAACCTAGTAGCGAAAGAGCAGCTAGCAGGTAACAAGGTTATCTACAAAGCTATCTAATCCTGTGGATTACATTCGCTTCGTTAAGTTTTTAAGCCTCGATTTTCGAGGCTTTTTTGTATCTGGCACATTATGCCAAGTCCGAGCCCAAATCCAAGCCTAAACCTAGGCTCTATAATCTCAATTCCAATTCGATATACGGCTTAACTGATTAGTGTTGTCTCGTGTCAGAGCTTCGAATCAGCAAGCACTAAATTAGGGCGTTAGCTAGGTAGATCAAGAGAGCAAAGCCTTGATTTTTTTCCCTAAAATACAGCAATGAATAGAGCTTCATCACGAAATGGCAATCAATTGTTAAGAGTATTTAATTATTAATACTTAGGTATTTATCAATACGCATTGCCTTGGTGAATATCCAAACTCCTTTGAAATCGACACTATTCAATCATCTCCTACGTAGTTCTACTTAATCCTTTGGTCTAATACGTAACTTTGTTAACGCCATGCGTGCGTGCTCTCCCTGATATCTTGTTGCCTCATCACGGTGCACTCTTATGTTGAATCATAAAAAATGCTCATAGAAAGAGTGTTAACCCAACAAAGGACGTGAACATGAGTCTAATTTCTAACTCCCTCACACGAGTTTTTAAAAACGTTGCAGTAACTGCTGCGGCTTGTTTAGCTTTGGTCGCTACTGGTGCTACAGCCGCTGATAAGGTTTACCGTTTAAAACTTGCGGAAACTTGGGGACCAAACTTCCCAGTTTTCGGTGATGCAACCAAAAACATGGCGGCGATGGCTGAGAAGATGTCGAATGGTCGACTGCAAATCAGAATCGATTCAGCAAACAAACACAAAGCACCTCTTGGCGTTTTTGACATGGTTAAGTCTGGTCAATACGACATGGGTCACTCAGGCTCTTACTACTGGAAAGGTAAAGTTCCAAACACTCTTTACTTCACTTCTATGCCTTTCGGTATGACGCCAGCAGAACAATACGCGTGGTTCTATCACGGTGGTGGTATGGAGTTAATGGAGCAGGTTTACTCTCCACATAACTTGATGTCTTTCCCTGGTGGTAACACGGATATCCAGATGGGGGGTTGGTTTCAAAAAGAGATCAACAGCGTTGAAGATCTACAAGGTCTGAAAATGCGAATCCCGGGCTTTGCAGGCGAGATTCTTGCTGAGCTAGGTGCTAAACCGACGAACATTGCCCCAGGTGAACTTTACACGTCTCTAGAGCGTCGCACGATTGATGCACTAGAGTGGGTAGGTCCATCGCTGGATTTACGAATGGGCTTCCACAAAATCGCGCCTTACTACTACACAGGTTGGCACGAGCCGGGTTCAGAGCTTCAATTCCTAGTGAACAAGCGTACATGGAACAAGCTGCCTGAAGACCTACAAGAAATCTTACGTGTTGCAATGCGTACTGCGGCTTACGACATGTACACACAAGCAACGCACGAAAGTGGTAAGAACTGGGTTTCAATGAAGACAGAATACCCAGATGTACAAGTGAAAGATTTCCCACCAGAGGTTATGTCTGCTCTGAAAGAAGCGAACGATCGCCTACTGGCTGCACATGCTGAGAAAGATGAGCTAGCAAAAGAGATTCAAGCTTCACAAGCAAGCTACCTAGAGCAAGTACGTTCATGGACGGATATTTCACATAGAGCTTATCTAAATAGCCAAGCGAAATAATCGACAGTTGTTGAACTGAATCTAAATGAACCCGAAGCTTTTCTTATTGAGTATTTAAGAGTGAATAAGCCGAGGGTTCATTTAAAACATAATAACTAAGCAGGATAAATCCTGTATTACGCTCAAGAACCTTTTCTACGTCCTACAGCTCGTTACCTCAGCTGCGCGATGTCTTTTCAAATTCCATGGAGTCGGGAATGCGAAGTCTAATTTATATTGAACGCCTGTTTAATCGTATCGGTGACGCACTGGGATGGCTTTCCAGTATGTTGTTTATTTTACTTATCGCCAACGTCGTGTATGACGTTGTCATGAGATATGCCTTCAACGATGTCTCTATCGCCTTCCAAGAGATGGAATGGCACCTTTTCTCCGCCGTTTTCCTACTCGGTGTTCCTTATGCCATCAAGGCTGGTGGCCATGTTCGAGTTGACGTGTTCTATGAGCAACTGAGCTTTAAAGCACAAGCGATTATTGACCTGCTTGGCACGCTTATCTTTCTACTTCCGTTTTGCCTGCTGGTGGCTTGGTTTGGTATCGATGTTGCCAAAGAGAGTTATGAACTGGGTGAAACCTCAGGCGATCCCGGTGGCCTGCCGTATCGCTGGATCATCAAAGCTATGATCCCGCTGTCATTCTTTTTGATGGCACTTAGTGGCGTAGGTTTGATCCTGCATTCACTGAATAAGATTTTTAATCCGCACCTTATCCACGCAAATAATATTCACACAAAGAATTAGTAGAGGCTGACATGATTGGAATAGTAATGTTTTTTGTCGCCTTGTTTGCACTTTTACTTGGCTTCCCAGTAGCGTTTACCTTTGGCGGTATCGCATTAATCTTTGGTGTTTGGGCTGAGGGCATTGAGATGTTTGCCTTCATGCCATATCGAATTCAATCGATCATGGAAAATACGGTGCTGATGGCCGTTCCATTGTTTGTTTTCATGGGGCTTGTTCTACAGAAGACCAAGCTTGCTGAGCAGTTGCTTGAGTCTATGGGCAGATTGTTTGGTGGGGTTCGTGGTGGTATCGCAATTTCGACGGTATTAGTAGGATCATTGCTTGCCGCTTCTACTGGCGTGGTTGGTGCTTCTGTTGTTGCTATGGGACTTATCTCCCTACCTGTAATGCTCAAGTACAATTACGACAAAGGCTTAGCCTGCGGCACTATTTGTGCGTCTGGTACGCTAGGGCAGATCATTCCACCCTCCATCGTATTGATTCTATTGGGTGATGTTCTAGGTGTTCCAGTAGGCGACTTGTTCCAAGCGGCGATTTGGCCGGGCGTGATGCTGGTCGGCGCGTACATCGTTTATATCTTGATATACGCAAAGCTACACCCTGAAGCGGCTCAACCTATTGAACGTGATGACTCCATCAGCCGTAAGCAGGAAGTGTTTAATGCACTGAAAGCGATTCTTCCGCCTCTAGCGTTAATCATTGTTGTACTGGGCTCTATCTTCGCAGGTGTTGCTACGCCAACAGAGTCAGCCGCATTAGGTGGCGCGGGTGCGATGATACTTGCACTGCTTTACGGTCAATTTAGTTGGTCGATGGTGTACGAGGCGTCGAAAGAGACGGTGAAAGTAACGGCGATGGTATTTGCTATCTTGTTGGGTGCAACGGCATTCTCAATGGCGTTTACCTACACTGGTGGCGACTATCTGGTTGAAGAGTGGATGCTACAACTGCCAGGTGAAAAATGGGGCTTCCTGATCATTACCATGCTTGTGATTCTGATTCTGGGTTTCTTCATCGACTTCGTAGAGATCTGTTTCATCATCGTGCCGATCATTGCGCCAGTTGCTGAACTGATGGGCATCAACATGACATGGTTCGCTATCCTTATTGCGATGAACCTACAAACTTCCTTCTTAACGCCGCCATTTGGTTTTAGTTTGTTCTATTTAAAAGGCGTAGCACCGAAAGGCGTGACGACTAAGGACATCTACCGAGGTGTGATGCCGTTCATTCTGATTCAAATCCTCGTACTTGGATCACTTCTCGCTTTCCCATCTTTCTATGGAATGTGAGTGAAGCCAAGAATGTGAATGATATGTTTCAACGGCTATCTATAAATTGCTAAAGTAAAACGGCTTATTGATGTTCAGTAAGCCGTTTTTTGTGAGGGAAAGGAATGCCTCTAAAAGCCAAGCTGATTTTGCTGACGTTGCTCCCGTTGCTGCTGGTAACGGCGAGTATTAGTTGGATCTCGCTGCACCAGACTAAGACGTTAGGCGCTAAAGAAGTCGAGATCTTTAGAGACAGCCTAATCAAGTCGCGTGAAAACGCCCTCAAAGACACGGTTGATCTCGCGTTCGACGCCATAGAACACGTCTATAACGATCCAAATATCCAAGAAGCCCAAGCCAAAAAAAAAGTTCGAACCATATTGTCTAAACTTAGATATGGCTCTGATGGGTACTTCTTCGCATACGATCGCCTCGGGACCAACTTGGTTCATCCAATTCAGCCAGAATTGATAGGCCAAAACCTACTCCAACTGCAAGATGAAGATGGCGATTTTCTGATAGAGGCTCTGTTAAGAGAAGCGCAAACCGGAGGCGGGTTTCACCAGTATTTGTGGCAAAAACCGTCGACGGGTGAGGTGGTGTCTAAGCTGAGCTACGCCGCTTGGTTAGAGCGTTGGGACTGGATGATTGGCACCGGCTTGTATATTGAAGACGTACACCAAGAAGTGGCTTCGATGCAGGCTGCGATAAATAAGAATATTGAAACCACGTTCTTTTCGATTGTGGTGATTTTGAGCGTAACGGTCGCGGTCATCATCGTGCTGACCTTGGCTATTAACATGCATGAACATCGGATTGCTGATAACAACTTAAAGGAGCTGGCGCATAAGACGGTGATGTTCCAAGAAGACGAGAAGAAGCATCTAGCGCGTGAGTTGCATGATGGTATTAACCAGTTATTAGTGTCGAGTCGTTGCCATTTGGAACTGCTCGGTAATAAGCTACAAAATGAAGACCTTAAAGCACATTTGAATAAGTCGCAGCATTCACTGATGCGAGCAATCGAAGAAGTGAGGCACATCTCGCATCAACTTCGTCCAAGTTCGTTGGATGATATTGGTTTAGAGGCGGCATTGTCTTCATTGTTGTTAGATTTTCAGGCGCATTCGGGTATTGAAGTAGAAACCTTGTTTAGCACTCAACAGGGTAAGTTGAAATCTGAGGCTGCGACAACCTTGTATCGAGTGGTGCAAGAGTCGCTGAATAATATCGAGAAACACGCGCAAGCGACCAAAGTAACGGTTATCGCTCAGCAAATTGGTAATGTGTTGCAACTACTGATTCAAGATAACGGTGTCGGTTTCAACACCTATAAAGCGATGGAAAAACGAGGGATCGGGCTGCGTAACATGAGAGAGCGAGTGGAGTTCATCGGTGGTGACTTTGAATTGATGAGTGAGATTGGCCTCGGAACGGAAATTACAGTGTTACTGACACTAGAGGGATTAATGAATGAGTGAAGTTATTCGAGTTGTGATTGCTGACGATCACCAAGTGGTACTGGATGGCTTTATGGCGAGATTGGAACTCGAGCCAGATATTAGCGTGATAGGTACCGCCAGCAATGGACTAGAAGCGGTAGAGGTTGTTAAGTCTTTACGTCCCGATGTGGTGTTGATGGATATCAGCATGCCTATCATGAATGGCATTGATGCCACCCATCTGATTAAAGAAGAAGACCCAGAAGCCAAGGTCCTGATGCTGACCATGCATAACAACCGTGAATACATCATGAAGGTGATGCAGTCGGGTGCTGTCGGTTACATGTTGAAAGAGATTTCGGCTGAAAAAATGGTACAGGCAATCAAAACGGTCAATCAAGGATCGACCTATTTCTGTGAAAAAGTCACGCAGAATTTGTTTACTCAGCCGATTACTCCCACGCCATCTGTCAAGAATCCATTGAGCAGACGTGAAGAGGCTGTGCTGAAATTAGTCGCAAAAGGGGAGAGCAGTAAAGAGGTCGCAAAGGCGCTGAATATCAGCTATCGAACGGTAGAAACCCATAGGCAAAATATTAAGCATAAGCTCGATATTCACTCTACGGCAGAGCTTGCTAAATATGCGGTCAGCTCCGGGCTTGTGGACTGATCTTACGCTAAATAACGTTAAATGTGTAATTTAATTACTAAATGCCTCCTTTATGGAGGTTTTTTTAGTATTTTTGCGACAGGTTGATATTCTTCTTTTCGAAATTTAAGCGCCGAATGCAATGTTGCAAACTGTGCGCTGCAAATTAGAGAGGAAGCATGGAGCCTGTAAAAGATAGGTATAGTATTGAAAATACCGATTATACAGTAGGACAAGATAACGTTCAGAAATGGGGTTTTGATGTTCATAACCCAGTATTTGGAATCAGTGCAGGGGCGATCATTATCTTCCTGTTGGCACTTCTAGTCGCAGACCCTGAAACCGCAAAAGCGGCGCTTGATGGAATCAAATGGAAAGTCATTGGTAACTTCGATGGTTTCTTCATGTGGGCAGCAAACATCTTCGTAATTTTCTGTTTTGCCCTCATTGTCTCCCCGTATGGCAAGATACGTATTGGTGGCAATGATGCCAAAGCAGAGCACTCAAACCTATCTTGGATGTCGATGTTATTCGCCGCAGGAATGGGTATTGGCTTAATGTTCTGGGGTGTTGCTGAGCCAGTAGCTTACTTCACTGGCTGGTATGAAACACCACTAGGTGTTGAAGCTTACTCTCCTGAAGCGGCGAAGTTGGCTCTTGGTGCAACCATCTACAACTGGGGTCTGCACGGTTGGGCGATTTACGCGGTTGTTGCTCTAGCGCTTGCCTTCTTCACCTTCAATAAAGGTTTACCTCTATCAATCCGCTCTATTTTCTACCCTATCTTGGGTGATAGAACTTGGGGTTGGTTTGGTCATATTGTTGATATCGTCGCTGTGCTTGCAACGCTATTTGGCCTTGCAACTTCATTGGGCTTAGGTGCTCAACAAGCAACAAGTGGTATTAACCATGTATTTGGTACCGATGGCGGTATTGGCATGCAGCTGATTGTTATCGCTGTGGTTACTTTCTTAGCGACAATGTCCGTGGTTCGTGGCATCAACGGTGGTGTAAAGCTTCTGAGTAATGTGAACATGCTGGTTGCTTTGGGCTTACTTATCTTCGTTACCATCGCTGGTGGCATGGCGGGTATTAAAGCAATCCCAACCGCGCTAATGGGCTACATTGAAAACTTCATTCCCTTAAGCAATCCTCACGGTCGTGATGACGAAACGTGGATGCAAGGTTGGACGGTATTCTACTGGGCATGGTGGATGTCTTGGTCACCATTCGTAGGCATGTTCATCGCTCGTATCTCTAAAGGTCGAACGATTCGTGAATTCATCGTTGCTGTATTGTTCATCCCAACGACAGTAATCATCATCTGGATGGCTATTTTCGGTGGCATCGCGATTGATCAAGTGGCGAACAAGGTGGGCGAGATTGGTGTGAATGGTCTGCAAGATATTACACTTTCTCTTTTCCATACTTACGATGCTCTGCCAATGAGCTCTGTGCTTTCAGTGGTATCGATTGGTTTGATTATGGTGTTCTTTATCACCTCTTCTGATTCAGGCTCATTGGTTATCGATAGCATTACCTCTGGCGGTAAAGTGGATGCACCGGTTCCACAACGTGTATTTTGGGCGTTGATGGGCGGCGCGATTGCAGCGGTTCTACTATGGGTTGGTGGTACGGAATCTATTCAAGCACTGCAAGCTGGAACGGTATCGATGGCGCTACCATTTGCCTTCATATTATTGCTTATGTGCCTAAGCTTATTGCTAGGTTTACGAACTGAAAATCAATTGGTTAAGCACCAAAATGCTTTGAGTTAAAAGTATTTTTGATAAAAAGGTCGACAGGGTCGACCTTTTTTTCGTCATAAACTTGAGTAATTACGTGAATATTGTTTGAAATTCCATCGAGCCGATTCTAGTTTACTGAAAACAACAAGTTAACCTGCTAAACTTCAGACATCCAAGTATTTGAATTATTGTGACAACAGCTTGTACTACTTGGATCGTAGGTTCGAGTTTGTAATTAAGTCGCAGGTAAGTAAGGAATACGAGGTCAATAGACCCTAATAGAATTCCGTAGAGAGGGATAATGACTAAAGGTATAGATAAATACAGTATCGACAGTACGGATTACACTGTCGGTCAAGATAACGTCCAAAAATGGGGTTTTGATGTTCATAACCCAGTATTTGGTATTAGTGCGGGACTTATCGCTTTGTTCCTGATCGGTGTTCTTATTACAGATACCGCTTCAGCAAAGGCTGCGCTAGATGGCGTTAAAGGCCAGATTATCAATTCGTTTGATTGGCTTTTCATCTGGTCGGGTAATATTTTCGTAATTTTCTGCTTAGGTTTGATTGTTTCTCCGTACGGCAAAATCCGCCTTGGTGGTGTTGATGCGACGGCAGATTACTCATTCTTCTCTTGGCTATCGATGCTGTTTGCCGCAGGTATGGGTATCGGCTTGATGTTCTGGAGTGTGGCAGAGCCAGCGGCTTACTTCACGGGTTGGTTTGAAACTCCGTTAGGTGTTGAACCAAACACACCAGAAGCTGCAAAACTGGCATTGGGCGCAACCATGTATCACTGGGGTCTACACCCTTGGGCGATTTATGGCGTAGTAGCACTGTCACTTGCGTTTTTCTCTTACAACAAGGGATTGCCTCTTTCTATCCGTTCTATCTTTTACCCAATTTTAGGTGATAGAGCTTGGGGCTGGGCAGGTCACATTGTTGATATTCTTGCTGTACTTGCAACGCTATTTGGTCTGGCGACATCGTTAGGTCTTGGTGCACAACAAGCGGCAAGTGGTATTCAGCATGTATTCGGCATTGAAGCGGGCCTAGGTCTGCAAGTTATTGTGATTACAGCGGTGACTTTATTGGCGGTAGTATCAGTACTTCGTGGTATTGATGGTGGCGTTAAAGTTATCAGTAACATCAACATGTTGGTGGCTTTCCTACTGCTTATCTTAGTGGCTCTAATCGGCTACGCGGTGACTTTAGGTTCTATCCCAACGACATTGATGGCATACATTGAAAACATCATTCCGTTGAGTAACCCTCACGGTCGTGAAGATGAAACGTGGATGCACGGTTGGACTGTATTCTACTGGGCTTGGTGGATCTCATGGTCTCCATTCGTAGGTATGTTTATCGCACGTGTTTCTAAAGGTCGTACGGTTCGTGAGTTCATCACAGCAGTACTGATTGTACCGACTACAGTGACTATCATTTGGATGTCAGTATTCGGTGGCATGGCGATTGACCAAATCGTGAATAACGTTGGTATTCTTGGTCAAGACGGCCTAACAGATGTATCACTAGCAATGTTCCAAATGTTTGATGCACTGCCGTTCGGGACTTTGCTTTCAATCATTGCGGTTGTATTGGTTCTAGTATTCTTCATTACATCGTCTGACTCAGGCTCTCTAGTAATCGACAGCATCACCGCGGGTGGTAAAGTTGATACGCCTGTGCCTCAACGTGTGTTCTGGGCGTTCCTAGAAGGTGCGATTGCTGTGGCTCTATTGTGGGTTGGTGGTACTGAAGCAGTACAAGCTCTACAAGCGGGTGCAATCTCTACAGCATTGCCATTCACCATCATTCTATTACTGATGTGTGTGAGCTTGCTAATGGGTATGCGTACAGAAAAACGCTAGGCTTTGTAAGCTGAAATCTACTGCAATTTATACGCAGTAGAGTGGTAAATAATATGAAGGCAGAAGAGGAAACTCTTCTGCCTTTTTTGTTTCTTCTTTACCGTGTTTTCTTGTCTCTTTTTAACATGTGAAGTGCGATAAAAATACTAATAACCGTAGAGATAATGCCGCCTTAAATTTGGCGACAAGCCAAGGAATTGACATTAGGTAAGCTTATGGTTTGCTTAAAATTATATTCCGATATTAAATTATAAAATCGCTCGAATTTAATACTAATATTGGGTAGTATGCGCGAGATTTCCCACCACTCGTGAAACTTTGACATGAAACTAACACTAAAGCAGAAGTTGATAGGCGCTAGCCTATCTGCTGTTGTCGTTATGGCTACAGCGTTGACTTGGTTGTCAGCAAACCAATTATTTGAACAGACTCGTAATGGCGTATACCTACGAGCTGAAAGCGTATCTGAAGCAGCATCTGAAGGTATTAAAAACTGGATTGATATCCGTACTGATATCGCATCAGCATTTAATGACTTTTCACGAGAGGATGATGTTGTTCCTTTCCTTAGACAAGCTCGTGTAGCGGGTGGCTTTGACGATATCTTTTTAGGTACTCCAGAAGGTGGAATGTACCGTTCACATCCTGAACGTAATCGTGCAGATTACGATCCTCGTCAACGTCCTTGGTACCAAGAAGCAAACGCTGCAGGTAAGCAAATCATTACTACGGCTTACCAAGATGCAATCACCAAAGCACTTCTAGTAACGATCGCAGAACCTGTTCGCCACAACGGCCAACTTGTTGGTGTTGTTGGTGCAGACGTACTGATCGACCAGTTGGTTAACGATGTAATCAGCCTTGATGTTGGTGACAACGCTTACGCAATGCTAATTGATGCCTCTGACGGCACATTCCTAGCACACCCAGATTCAGCACTAAGCTTGAAGCCGGTAAGCCAGCTTTCAAACGATATCTCTATGCCTATCATCGAAAACGCAGTGCGTACGGGTAGCATCGAGATCATCAAAGAGCGCGGCGCAGACAAGCTGCTTTACTTCACGAAGGTGCCTAACACTAACTGGATCTTCGCGGTTCAGATGGACAAAGCAACAGAAGAAGCGAACCACTCAACGCTACTTACTCAGCTGATCATCACTGCTGTCGTTATTACGCTCATCGTAATCGTACTCGTGTCTTGGTTAGTAAGCTTCCTATTCCGCGACCTAAACCGCGTTTCAGCAGCACTTGAAGAAATTGCTTCAGGTGAGGGCGATCTTACTCAACGCCTTGAGCCTAAGAGCGACGACGAAATTGGTCAGCTTGCAGCAAACTTCAACCGCTTTGTGGGTAACATGCACACCATGGTGATCAAGCTAAGCGAAGTATCTGCTGCGCTAGGCAACCAAGCACGTCAAACGGCTTCTCAAGCTGAAGAACGTAGTGCTCGTATCCAAATGCAACAAGACGAGATCAACATGGTAGCAACAGCCGTTAACGAAATGGCTGCAGCAACACAAGAGATCGCAGGTAACGCAGACCATACTGCACAGAACTCATCTGAAGCGGTTGGCGCGTGTGAGCACGGTACTGGTCAAGTGACACAGACTCAAAGCTCTATCCAAAACCTGGCTCAAGAAGTTCAAATCGCAACCAACGTGATTCTAGAACTTGAAGAGCACGGCAACAGCATCAACGCTATCTTGTCTAACATTCAAGGTATTGCAGAACAAACAAACCTACTTGCACTTAACGCCGCTATTGAAGCAGCACGTGCCGGTGAGCAAGGTCGTGGTTTCGCAGTAGTAGCGGATGAAGTTCGAGTTCTGAGCCAACGTACACACGGTTCAACGCAAGAAATTCAACAAACGATTGAGTTGCTGCAAGGTACAACAGGCAAGGCGGTTAACATCATGAACGATAGCCGTACTCTTGCTGAAACCAGTGTTGATGACGCGAACTCAGCGGCTGCAAGCCTAACGCAAATCCATGCTGCTGTTGAACGCATCAGCGACATGGCAACACAGATTGCTTCTGCTGCAGAAGAGCAAGCGTCAGTAACGTCTGAGATTACTCGTAACACTGAAGGAATCCGTGACGTATCTAACGAGCTAGCAGACGAAGCACACCAAGCTGCAGAGCAAGCTGCGCAGCTTTCTGAACTGTCTCACGAGCTAGAAAGCGAAATCAGCCGCTTCAAGCTGTAATCGAAGCCAATATAACAAAGCCCCGACCTAGGTTGGGGCTTTGATGTATCTGTACAATCTAGACTAACGAGTTATTTAAACTCAAATTTGCCCTTCATGATTGCCCAGTGGCCCGGGAATGAACATAGGAAAGAGTAGTCGCCACCGGCTGTCATTTTCTCTGTGCTGAAAGTGATTGAGGTTGACTCGCCACCACCGATAACACGAGTGAAGGCGTAAACGCGGCTGTCGTCAGGTTTTACGTAGTTATTGTCGATACCTGCCGACATACCATCGATGCCCACTGCTTGTAGCGACGCAGTGTCTGTTATAACGACGTTGTGACCCATTGATTGGGCTGGCATAGAACCAGTATGGTTTAGCGTCAGCTTCACTTCTTTACAGCTCGCTGGAACGCTTAATGTGTCAGTTGAAAATTTCATTTGATCACTAGCATCAATCGATACTTCACATTCCGAGCTCGCTTGAGCGGTAAAGCTAGCACCTACAAGCGCTATCGTTGTTGCGATTAATCGTAAAGACATACACTGTTCTCCATTATTTTAGGGGGAGGTTATTCCATGAGGTTGATCGATACGTATTATCCTAGAAAGATGATCATAGTAATGTGCTACGACTTGAATTATGTGCAACTCGTTGCTTTATAAATGGTAAGTTTTTGTAGGAAAGGGCAAAACTAATCAGCGCATGAACAACCGTTTAAGGGGGAATGGTTGCTCGATACTAGAATTACAGACAACAAAAAGCCCGAGTATGAACTCGGGCTTTGAATGGTTTTCTTTATAACTTATGAAGGAGCTAGATTGCCTGACGAAGTTGGAAGTAACGTCCTTCTTCGTTTAATAGTGTCTCGTGAGAGCCGTGCTCAACAATCTCGCCTTGTTCAATCAGAACGATCGAATCCATCGATTCCAAACCAATCAAACGGTGTGTAATGAAGATAACCGTCTTGCCTTCGAAGTGCTTCTCGAACAGCGTCATGATGCTTTGCTCTGTTTGCTTATCTAAGCCTTCTGTTGGCTCATCGAGAAGCAGGATAGGGGCATCATGAAGAATCGCACGTGCGATGCCAATACGGCGCTTCTCACCACCAGACAGTTGACGACCACCGTCACCTAACCAGCTATCAAGTGCATTATTCTCAAGCAGTTTTTCTAGGCCAACATCTTTAAGGATATTCGCTAAGTGATCATCGGTCGCTTCTGGTCTTGCAATCAACAAGTTGTCACGCAAAGTACCATTTAGAATGTCGACACGTTGGCTTACCACACTGATTGATTCACGAAGCTGTGATTCATTCCACTGCGTCAGTTCAATGCCCGCGATTGAGATGTAACCCTTCTTAGGATCCCAGTAGCGAGTCAGAAGCTGAATCAGAGTCGATTTACCAGAACCCGTTTGACCCACAATCGCAACCTTGTTCGTTGCAGGGATCGTTAGGTCGACAGCGTTCAGAACACTGCGCTCAGAGTCAGGGTAGTTGAACGTCACGTTTGAGAACGTAATATCCAGTGGCTTGTTGATGTCGAGCTTCTCTTCAGCAAACTGAACTTCAGGCTCAGACAGAATCACTTCGTTCAAGCGACGAGCAGAAGACAGAGTTTGACCTAAATGCTGGAACGCACCTGCAATTGGCATTAATAGTTCAAAACTAGCCATAGTAGCGAACGCCATTAGCGCGATGAACGGGTCTGGTGCATTACCACCCACACCGTCAGCCGCAAGCCAAAGCATAAGAACAAGCGTCAAACCGTTGAACAGCATCAGTGCTGCTGACGCCATACCGGTTAGGTTAGCGTTCACAAACTGATTCGCCATCAGCTTGCGTTGCGTTTCTAGAATCGCATTACGGTAACGCTCTTCAGCACCGAACAGAGTCAGTTCGCTGTAGCCTTCTATCCAATCTAGCGTAGTGACACGAAGATCCGCTTTGTTTTGTGTCAGCTCACCACCGTTACGTTTACCCAGCTTGTAGAACAAGATTGGCCAAACCAACAGCATGATAAGAAGGATAGAACCTAAGATTAAACCTAGTGAGCTATCGAACCACATTAAGAACAGAGTTAGGAAGAAGATCCCGAACACACCCACCGTCACAGGGCTTACTAAGCGCAAGTACACGTGGTCCATGGCGTCGACATCAGCAACCAAACGGTTCAGAAGGTCAGCGTCACGAAGGTTTGAAATACGACCTGGGATCAGCGGAGCCAGCTTCTTGAAGAAGAAGATACGTAAATCAGTTAACAGTTTGAATGTCGCATTGTGGCTCACAACACGTTCACCCCAACGACCCGCAGTACGGCTCATTGCCAAACCACGTACGCCACCACCCGGTAGCATGTAGTTGAAGGTTTCACGTGCAATCGTCAGGCCAGCAACCGCGGAAGCTGAAATAAACCAACCTGATAGCGTTAACAAGCCGATAGAAGCCGACAGAGTAGCAAAAGCCAATAGCATGCCTAGCGATAGGCCAAACCAATGCTTTTTATAGAGTTTCAGGTAAGGCAGTAAATCACGCATCTAAATTACCCTTATTATCTTGTTGAGCTAAGTTCGCGTTAAGCATCTCTTCGAATAAACCACCCGCAGTCGAAAGCTGAGAGTAATGACCTTGTTCAACCAGACCACCATCGCGCATAACCAGAATGTTATCGACCGATTGAAGCGGGGCAAGTTGATGCGTCACAAGTAGGGCAGTGCGGCTTTCGATATTGCTATTGATGCCTTTCATTACCAACTGTTCGCTACGAGTATCTAAGCTGGCAGTGGGTTCATCGAGCAACCAGAACTGACCGTCTTGAATCATTGCGCGAGCCAGAGCTAAACGCTGAGACTGACCCACAGACAGACCGCCAGAGCGATCAGAGATCATATAATCCAAGCCGTGCTCATTTACGAATTCGTTAGCAAAAGACTGCTCAAGTGCATTCGCGACAACTTGGTCAGTGATATCGTGCTTACCAAGGGTGACGTTGTCACGAATTGTGCCATGCAGTAGCAACGGGTTTTGACCAACCCAGCTAATGGTTTTACGCCAAGAGGCTAAGTCTAGGTCACGCAGTTCAATGCCATTGATTTTCAAGCTTCCTTCATAAGGCATGAAACCAAGAATAGCGTTGATCAAACTCGTTTTACCCGCACCACTTGGGCCAACTAACGCAGTCGACTGTCGAGTGTTAAGTGCGAACGAAATAGGACCAACCAATTGAACACCTTCAGGGCTTAACACTTTGAGATCTTGAGCTTCAATATTGATGCCTTGAGCCGGGTCGAGCTGAGTGTCGCCTGATTTAACCTTAGTGATGTCTGTTTCTAGGAACTCGACAATACTTTCCGCTGCGCCAACCGCTTGTTGTTTCGCATGGTAGAAAGTACCTAAATCACGCAGAGGTTGGTAAAACTCTGGCGCCAAGATAAGGATAAACAAACCTGCGAATAGCGTAATGCCAACGCCGTAGTGGCCGAAGTTAAGCTCGCCGATGTAAGTGAAACCAAAGTAAACCGCCGTCATCGCAATCGAGATAGACGTGAAGAACTCAAGTACTGCAGACGACAAGAAAGCGATCTTCAATACATCCATGGTGCGCGTTCTGAACACCTCAGATGCACCTTTCAATACTTCTGTTTCAGCGTTTGTGCGGTCAAATAGACGGATGGTTGTCATTGACTGCAAACGGTCGTAAAAGTGACCAGAAAGACGTTGCAGTGCTTTGAAGTTTTTACGGTTTGCATCGGCTGCTTTCATACCCACAAGTGCCATGAACATTGGTACCAGTGGAGCAGTAATCAAGAAGATCAGTCCTGCTGCCCAGTTTACTGGGAACACCACAACCAAAATAATGAATGGAATCATTACCGACAAAGACATCTGAGGTAAGTAACGAGAGAAGAAGTCTTGCATGTCTTCGACTTGTTCTAGCAACAGGGTTGCCCACGTACCCGCAGGTTTGCCTTTGATATAAGCAGGGCCCAACTCACGTAACTTATCAAGGATCAGTTGCCTGATGTAGACACGGATCTGTTCACCACAGCGATAACCTGCGATCTCACGTCCCCATGTACAGCCAGCACGGCCAACGACCGATAATGCCAAGCCTGCGAAATGACCAACCAGTTCAGATTTATCGACATTTTCGATGATCAGCTGGTGAAGAATAGAGGCGAGAAGAGCTGCTTGAGCAATTAAGAACACGCTTGAAAGTACGCCAAGGCTAATCGCAATCATAAGCCAGCGTTTCGCTAACTTACTCTGTTGCTTAAGCCACTTGTTCAAGCTGCGTTGTTTTTTCTTATCCATTATGAAGGCTTAATGATAATTATTATTTGTTGAGGGCGGCTAGTATACAAAAGAAAGCCCAGTGGATATACCACTGGGCTCTAGGGATTTACAACAAAATGTGATGACGCCCTGCATCTACTGAGGCGAGAGCACCGATAATCAAATCTGCAATCTCAGATTTACTTATCGTTAAGGCCATCTAGGAAGCGTTCAGCATCCAGTGCAGCCATACAACCTGTACCAGCAGAAGTGATTGCTTGGCGGTAGTTGTGGTCCATTACATCACCTGCAGCGAACACGCCTGGGATGCTAGTTTGTGTTGCGTTACCTTCAAGACCAGACTGAACGATGATGTAGTCATCTTTCATATCCACTTGGCCTTTGAAGATTTCAGTGTTTGGTTGGTGACCGATAGCAATGAATGCGCCCATTACTTCGATATCTTCTGTCTTATCAGACTGAGTATCTTTAATACGAACGCCAGTCACGCCCATGTCGTCGCCTATAACTTCGTCTAGCGTGCGATCAGTGTGAAGAACAATGTTGCCGTTCTCTACTTTGTCCATTAAACGCTTCACAAGAATCTTTTCAGCGCGGAACGTGTCACGACGGTGAACTAGATGAACTTCAGACGCGATGTTAGACAGGTAAAGTGCTTCTTCAACCGCCGTGTTACCACCACCAACAACCGCTACTTTCTGGTTGCGGTAGAAGAAACCATCACACGTTGCACAAGCAGAAACGCCGCGGCCTTTGAATGCTTCTTCAGACTCTAGACCTAGGTACTTAGCTGATGCACCTGTTGAGATGATCAACGCATCACACGTGTATTCGCCAGAATCGCCTTTAAGACGGAAAGGGCGGTTAGAAAGGTCGACTTCGTTAATGTGGTCGAACAGGATCTCTGTTTCAAAGCGCTCTGCGTGCTCTTTCATGCGATCCATCAGTGCTGGACCCGTTAAACCTTCCGCATCACCCGGCCAGTTTTCCACTTCTGTTGTGGTTGTAAGCTGACCACCTTGCTGCATACCTGTCACAAGTACTGGGTTTAGGTTTGCACGAGCAGCGTAAACTGCAGCTGTATAGCCAGCAGGGCCAGAACCAAGAATCAATAAATTACAGTGCTTTACGTCGCTCATGAGGACTCCGAAATTGAAATTGTTTTTATTTATAATCGCTTAGGATTGTATGGAAAATATGGAGGCAATAAAAGGTTAAACAAGGGCTGAAGTGTAATTAATCGTTATAGTTTAGAACTTAATGGAGACAAACGTTTTCGTGGCTATAAGATCGGTTAAACCACCGTCTTCCTCGAGGATTCTTATTACCGCCTTTTTGATTTTTAATGGTCATGTCAAAATACGCCAAAGTAACTGTATATAAAAACAGTATTTGATTGTAAGATTGCACGCACGTTTGATAGGTAACGTTAGAAAGATGAGGAACGAGCGATGAACTTACTCCCAACAGGCACACAGTTAGGTAAATTGGAACTACTGGAAGTGTATCAAGACATCATAGGGCCGAAGTGCTTCACGGTTAAGAATGAAAATACCCAAAGGTTTATGGTGTATTGGAGTGGGGACTACGACAACGGCCAATGCATTAAGTGGGCTTACATTCCGGTAACCAAACCATTGCTAGCCAGCTTGTTAAACAAAGAATTGAGCTTTCACGATGCGTTCCACCGATCAGACAAGCTTTACTTAGCGACCATCTACACAAACGAAGTAGGGAAGCCCGCCAAAGTCGATTTATTGAATGATACGAGCAAGCACTTAGTAAACCTGCCGCCCATTGATTTTGAAATCGACCTTGAAGAAGCTTGTATGTTTTAGTGGGTTCAGGGGAGTTACGGGATTTAAACTCAAAATTGGACATAAGCTCGTTAGAGTTTAGTTGAATAGGATTATGACCAAGTTGTTCTATAGACCGTGTTCCCGCAGTCATTACAAATATGTTTTCGTTTACTGTCTCTTTTTCCCCCGACACCCCAATTAATAAATGAATTGCCTCCACATTTAGGGCATATGACTTTACCGTTTTTAGAATTGGTTGCTAAAGCCTCTTCCATTGTAGGTAACTCCTTGTACTGAGTTGTAAGTTTATATTGCTGTAATACATTAATAACAAATATAGCAACTATTAAGAATGCAACACCTATGATTATAATTCCCACATTCATCTTTTATTATCCATATTATTAAATTTGTTAACTAATTGAAAATCAAGACGAAGTATATCATCAACTAAATTGTAGTTCATCAATGTGACCAATCCTTATGATTAAGGGCTTCCTGACTTGATGAGGGACACTTTCGAGTTAGAAAGTGCCACAGGTAAAACTCAGCCTATGTAGCTTCTGGATAGACAGGCCAAGTTGTAAGACCACAATAAACGCTATCAAGGATCGCGTTGTTTGGGATTCAATTAGAGTTAGAAATACGAACATCAACTCAACTATTGAAGTTAGCTAGAGCAATCGCCAAGTCGATGATAAGAGTAAAATAAGAAGGGCAACTGATTAGTGGCCCTTATCTTCTACTCCAATGGGATACTTAAAGACACAGTAAAATTAGAGTGAGGAACTTCATTAATTGTGTAGCTGTACTTATCCGATTGATAGCTTATGTCGATATCATGAAGTTCAGCAATGTAGGCAACGTAATACAGCCCTAAACCTCTGCCCACACAGGCATCAAGGTTAAGTGCATTTCTGCCACGGTAGTGTTTATCTGGAAGCTTTTTCAGTTCGTCAGAACCAACAAATGGTCCTTCAGAAGATATGTCGATCTTCACACAATCATCGTAATATTCAAAGTTTACATCTACCGCTGTTCTTTCAGGTGCATACTTAACGGCATTGTCTAAAAGTAAATAAGGCAAAATGTCTATTATTGAATATGCTTCAATAACTCTTAAATCTTTGACATCAGAATGAATATTTAACTTTACCTTCTTTTTTCTAGACATTGAATCAAGCATTTTTTTAGCTTTATCAAACTTGCCATAAATACTAACGCGTTGAATAGGTAAATGTTCGATCGCACTGGGGTTCAGCTCTACATCAATAAAGTCAATTCTAGTAGTAAATAGCTGAGACAAATTTGCGATATTTTCGGCAAGGTTTCTTACTTTATCAGCTTGTTGGGGCTTCATATCAAGTTTGCGATTTTCACCGACCTTGGACGCTTGTAAGTCCATAGATAGTTGTTCAGCAAAATTTTTTAATTGTTGGTTAAAATAACGCAGTTCATGCATTGACTCTAACACTAGATCGTTATGTTGGTTTTTTTCCATTAGAAAATGATTCCTGAAATGAAATTGATAAGTAACCCTTTGACCATGTCGTTAGCGTGATTAATCGTTTTGTTTTTTTCTAACTTCGTTTTGTCTTTGTTAATCATTGCGGCGATAAAAGCTTGTTCTATTTTCCAAACATCATACATATCGACATTATGAGTATTAAGCAGGTTGTCTCTTAGTCTTAACCAACGAAGCCTGTTAGAGCGCATTGTATTTACTGCTGTATCGATAGAGTCGAGTACTTTGTCCAAATCAATATCGCGTATTATCTTGTCATCGGCTACCCCGATAACTTTGGCTACACTAATTTTGTAAACGGCTGAGGACATGGCGATAATATATTTTTCGGGGTACAATTTTCTTGCTTCTTTTATGATATAAGCGCCCTCTAGTTTAGAACCAAAGCTTTTACCAACTCCTTTAATATCACACACAATTACTGAGTATGCTTTTAGCATGTCAAAGTCTTCGATATCTTTGTAATGCTGGACATTATAACCACTACGACGAAGACTATCTAAATAGGGAACTTCCATATCATCAATAATCGCGATTTTTATGCTGTTTCTATCAATCAACAAATCGTTTTCTTGCTTGTTTAACTGTTCGAGATAATAGCGTTTTCCAAACATATATGCAGCTCATTGAATTAAGTTGGTAGATACTGCAGTTAATACCGATAAAGATCAAATACTTAAGTGGATATTTGAGGGGTTAGACAAAAAGACACCTGAACAGAAACATAATGAAAACAAACTCATATCAATTTCAGAATAATTTGAGCTTATTTAGATGTAAACAATCAAACTTTTGTAGCTATGTCGAATTTACTTTGTGATACAACACAGGGATTTACAACAAACAGCATTGGAAGAATTGATAACTTTTAGGATGTGAATAAGCAAAAGGTCTATCCAACAATGGGGCATAAACGTGTTAGCGAAAAGTCTCTAACATTTGTGAGCACCTAGCTATGTTCTGGCAGTCAAAAAACACTAAGTCAACTCCGTTCGTAATATTCGACTTCAAGCGCTTTCAAAAATTGAAGACCAGTGAAGTCCCAATCCCACGAAGAAGTAAACCATTGAGGGCGGCCGAGTTCCCCCCGAACTCGACCTGTTCCAGACGCGCAAGCAAAGGCGTTTGGTTTCTGGCGTACTCATAAATTAACCAATTTCAGTTTGTTGTGTAAATAATCAATAGCTTGGCAATTGATAGGTAGGTCGTATTTTGCTGTGCAAAAGCATAGAAATGAATGATGGCGAGCGTGGTGTCTGAGCTCATGCAAGGAGGCTGGCGTATTGAAGCGAAAGGGCTGACACAATATGAAACCTAGCTTACCAGTTAATAATATCGTTAAATTTTAATTTGCAGGGATTTATAACTAGCTAGTGGAGTGTGCTAGTTTTAAGAGTTGGTCATCTTTTATTCTGGTGTTATACACTGCTTTTTATTTCTAGGTTGGATTTAGTGTCTGAATTATTAAATCTGACGGGATAAATGATTGTTTAATGTTGATTTGGCAAGATCTTCAAGTATCCTTTATGTAAACAAAACGTTAAATATCGAAAGTTAATTAACAATCATTAAGGAGTCGATGATGTTACATGCTCACGAAAATACCCTACATATTACCCACCTCAGTAACCACGCGGTTAAGGAGTTGTCACCTTCATTCTCTAAGCTACCAAGCACAGAGCATGCGGATGGCCAGTTCCGATTGAGAAGGTACTCAGTGGTTGAATTCAGTAATGGACAAGTCGTTGAGCTAGACAAACATAACTTTGTTCAGTCTGAAGACATTAATCACTTTCAAGGTGACGTTGTTCGCCAGTTCGAGCCGATTGAAGCACAAATCCTAAGCAGCGAAGGCATGCAAGAGATGTGTGAACTGTTTATTGAAACCAATGGGCTTGAAGACGGACAAGAAATCGAAATCCATCAGATCCGCATCGCCGCTATTTTTGAAGAAACTCAGGTTGCACCAGAAGGTGTTCACCAAGATGGTTTTGACCACATTGCGATCATTGGTGTTACTCGCCACAACATCGTTGGTGGTGAAGTGATGCTGTATCAAGATAGCCACGAAGCACCATTCTTTAGAAAAGTGTTAGGCGATGGCGAGGTTGCGATGCTGGCAGACAGTAAGCTTTGGCACAATGCACAACCGATTCGCACCATAGACCACGATGAGATGGGCTATATGGATGTGTTTGTTCTAACAGCTAAGGATGCGCGCAATGTCCTTCACTCTTAATGATGTGCGCCAACAGTTTAGCGCGTTAGGCCAATATCATAACGGCAAGCCTGTGACCTTTTTTGATGGTCCGGGTGGATCTCAGGTGCCTGAGAATGTTTTAGCTTCAATGACCGAATACCTAGGACATTTCAATTCAAACCTAGGCGGCCACTATTTTTCTAGCCAAAAGACCACAAGTTTAATGCAGCAAGCGCGAGAAGCGGCGCAAGCACTGCTTAATGCGGAGTCTTCTGGCAATGTTGTGTTTGGTGCCAACATGACCTCGCTGACGTTTCAGCTTAGCCGTGCGATCAGCCGCGATTGGAAAGAGGGCGATGAAGTTATCGTCACGGCGTTAGACCATTACTCAAATGTATCGAGCTGGCAGCAAGCGGCAGACGACAAAGGCGCGATTGTTCGCCAAGTTCGTGTAGACGAGTCGGATTGCAGCCTAGACATGGCGCACTTTGAGTCGCTGCTTAACGAGAAAACCAAGCTTGTTGCGGTGACATTTGCTTCGAACACGACAGGCTCTATTGTCGACATGGCAAAAGTTATTGAACTTGCACATCAGCATGGTGCGCAGGTTTATGTCGATGCCGTACATTACGCACCGCATCACTTGATCGATGTTCAGCAACTGAATTGTGATTTCTTAGCGTGTTCAGCGTATAAGTTCTTCGGCCCGCATGTGGGCATTACTTATGTTGCACCTCAATGGCTACACACGTTAAAGCCTTACAAGGTAGAGCCTGCAACCAATATCGGCCCAGGCCGTTTTGAAACAGGTACGCAAAGCTTTGAAGGCCTTGCCGGTGTGATTGCGGCGGTAGATTACTTGGCGCAATTCGGTGAGCCAACAGATTCACTGCGTTCTCGTTTAGAGCAAAGCTACGCGCTTTATAACAAGCATGAAAGCCAGCTTAGTGAGTACTTCCTTAAACGCTTGTCTGATCTCGAAGGGGCAAAGCTTTACGGGAAAACAGAGTTTGACTCGAATCTAAGAACGCCAACATTTGCCATCACCTTTGATAATCACTCTCCAGAGTTTATCGCTAAGAAGCTGGGCGAGCATAATATCTGTGTGTGGAATGGACACTTCTACGCGCTAGGTTTGGTGAAGCAGCTGGGTATCGAAGAGCAGGGCGTGGTGCGTATTGGTTGTATGCATTACAACTCGATTGAAGAGATCGACTTGCTGTTCAATGTGCTTGAAGGGATCTTGCGAAGCCATTAGCAAGCAGTCACTAGCACTTAATAGCTAAAGAATTAGAAAAGAGCATACTTCTCTCATGAACATTGAGTAGGAAGTATGCTCTTTTTCGTTTCACAGCGCTTATTACTTATTTACGTAACGCCAGTGATTCGATTAAGACCGCTTTTAATCAAGACAGCTGCTCAACAATAGCTACACCCACTGCGTGTGCGCTGGTTGGGTTCTGACCTGTAATGACTCGCTCATCAACAATCACAAGCTCTTGCCAAGGTTGAACCTTGTTGAAACGTGCTGCGCTACGAGCAAGCGACTCTTCCAGTAGGAATGGAATGTCGTTGATCGTACCAAAGTCGATCTCTTCTTCACGTGTAAAGCCAGTCACCGATTTAGAGCTTAGTAGCTTCTCGCCGTTGCTCAGAACAATCGGAAGCAGCGCCGCAGGGCCGTGACATACTGCCGCGACAATACCACCATCTTCATAATGCTTTGCTGCGATGCTAGCGAACTGTTCATTGGTTGCTAAATCTGAAAGCAAACCGAATCCACCTGGGTAGAAGATAGCATCGTAGCTTTCAGTATTGATTTGGCTTACTGGAATCGTATTGTTGATGCGGTTCTGGAAGTCATCATCCGCCAAGATATCAGCGTTAACCACATCTCCTTCAATATCCGTTCCGTAGAGTGGGGCTTTGCCACCATTGATAGAAGCGATGTCGTATTCGAATCCAGCAGCCATGATCTCTTTCAGAGCGTGGGTTAGTTCTGGAGCGTAAGTACCGTTCGCTTGATCTGTATCGCCTAGTGTTGCGTGGTTAGTTACAGGTATTAGTATTTTTTTCATGATTCGTCCCTTTGAGCACGTTTGTTTGGTTTCAGCGTTGTGGTTTTTCTTTAGGCATCGTGGTTTTTATTTAGAAAACCAAAGTTTTCAATTTAGATGCCGCTGTTTCGTTACCTGTAATACTAGTAGTAAACCATTTGAGTGATAATATGCCGAATAGGCAAAACATTATTGCTATATAGCAATAGTCTAATGTGAATTAGTCGAATGTGAATTCGTTAGATGTAAACAGGTGAAGTATGGATAGCTTTGAAGGGATTAATGAGTTTGTTGCGGTAGCCGAGTGTCACGGCTTTTCTGCAGCAGCAAAACAGTTGGGTTGCAGTACTAGTCATGTCAGTCGCCAAGTTTCAAGGTTGGAAGAGAGAGTTGGCGTGGCGTTGCTTGCGCGTTCAACACGGATGGTTAGCCTGACTGAATCTGGCCACACTTATTACCAACAGTGCAAAGACTTGGTGATTGGGCTGCAACAAGCGAATGAACAAGTCACATCTCAACAAACTCAGTTGAGCGGTACTTTACGTGTCAGTGCGGCGGGCGCATTTGCAGAAAACCATGTTGCCGCAGCACTGATGGAATTTGCTAAAGATCACCCTGAACTGACTATCGAAATGAACTTCAATACTAAGATGGTGAACTTCATCGAGGATGGTATCGACTTCGCCATTCGCTACGGTCGATTAGACGATTCAGGGCTGGTGGCAAGAAAGTTGGTTGATCGCCCAATGGCTGCGGCAGCAAGCAAAGATTACATTGCTGAGTTTGGTGCGCCAGCGAATCCAGAACAACTCAAGCTGCACAGCTGTATTATCGCCAACAGTGACCAGTGGTTATTCGAGAAAGATGGACAGCCGCTAACTGCGGTAAGAGTTCATGGCCGTTGGAGAAGCAACAATTCAAGCGCGGTACTGAAAGCTTGCGAAGAGGGGCTTGGTATCGTTTATCTTCCTAAAAGCAGTTTCAATGGCAGTCTTAGCAATGGAAAACTCGTTCCTGTGTTAGAAGAGTATTGGGGATCGGGCACAAGCAGTTGGATTGTTTATCAGAACCGTCGCTTTCTTCCACAGAGAGCACGGTTGGCTATCGACTTTTTAGTCTCTTATTTCTCTGATTGGAACGAGTAGTGCACGGGTTATTTCATCAGATTTAACCCAAAAATAGAAAAAGATAATGGTTACATTGGTATAGGTTATCTATTTCTGTTTTTTGACGCGAATAATGGGATTGAGATGCTTGTCTACTTTTACTAACTCGTGTTAGCAATTGAGTTGTAGAGAAGGCCGCAACAGTACGATATACTAGATGGCATATTAATGTCCCTAGCGCGTGATAGATTGTGTGGAAGCGTTGGCGGGATGTGTTGTTATGCTCCAGTTTATGAAGTGTAGCTAGAGTGCGGAGTTGGCAATGTCTTCAATAAATTTCGAATCCACGTACGGTGTAATAACTATTCAAGATATGAATGTAGTGAGTGTTGACGCTAACTATGCTCGCATCTATGGATACCAATCGCCCGAAGAACTACTTTCTAATATCGATAGCTTTCTAGATCTAATCTCAGAAGATTATCATGTTCTCGCCTATCAAAATTACCTTGAAACGGTCAGTGGTCAACGCGACCCTCAGGTTCACACCTATACCAATGTTGATCGCAATGGCAGAGAGTTCACCGTGTTTTCTATCGACCATGTGACGGAGTGGCAGGGAAGACCTGCACTGCAAGTCACAGTGATCGATCTTTCCCCTGCGATTCAGCTGCAAAATGCGGTGCGTGAGCAAGATAAGATGTATCACGACATGATCATGCAATCTGGGCAGGGCATCTTGGTTCACCGAGATTTCAAGCCGCTGATGGTTAATCAATCTTGGGTCAACATGCAAGGCGCGGCTTCCATCGAGCAAGTATTAGAGCTGGACTCTATCCTTGAACTGGTACCAAAACAGAATGCCGATGGCATCAGCAAGCACTATCACGCGATCGTATCAGGGGAGTTGTCAGGTACTAGTACCGTGGTTGAAAACATTGGCTTTGACGGCGTTCATCGGTTCTTCAATATTTACGACAATGCGATTACTTGGAAAGGTCAGCCAGCCGTTCAGGTTGTGCTCGAAGATGTGACTCAAAAGGTGATGCTGGAAAAGCAGTTGGTACACCAAGCGAATTACGATGAAATGACGGATTTGCTTAACCGTAGGGCGATTTATGAGTGGCTGAGAGAGCACCTTGTCTCTGAGACTCACTTAGTGTGTATGCTGCTTGATATCGATGACTTCAAATCGATCAATGATACCTACGGGCACATGGTGGGTGACGAGGTAATTTGCGCATTGGCTGATATTACTAAGCGTAATGTTGAGGCTGTGGGCGGTGTCGCAGGTCGATGGGGCGGTGAAGAGTTCATTGTATTTATCCCTAATGCGTCGCCTCAGATTTCGCGTCAAGTGTCTGATCAGATCCGAGAGCAGTTTAATCAAACCGAATTTAAGATTGATGAACAGTTACGATTTAATTCGAGTGTCAGTATCGGAATCAGTGATAGCCAAGCCTGTGAAGACGGTGTCACGATTGATGCACTCGTGAATTTAACCGATCAATCTCTCTATCGCGCGAAAGCCAACGGCAAGAATTGTGTAGACGGAGATGTGGTTGCGCTCTAACGCCTAAAATCGTCATCGAAAGCGAATAGGATCGACAACGAAAAATGCCCTCAAGTCATCACTTGAGGGCATTTTATTTTTTGGCTATTCACTAAGCGCTTCTAACTATAAGAAACGTTTAAGTTCTACAAGTTATGCAGACACTTCCACTTCGTAAGAACCAAATTTACGGATGTTAATCACACCTGTATCTAGGATAAGGTATTGGCCTTTAATGCCTTGAAGTACGCCTGTCACTTCAGGATTCTTATCAAAGTTGTGCGATACAATCTTCACTGGGTGCTGCTCAACCGGGTAGCTCAGTGAAGTGATGTTTTCGCTCAGAATCTCGATTGCATCGTCACCAAACCTTGCTCTGATCTCTTGGATTTTATCCTCAACCAATGGCAATAGTTCTTTGGCTTTTTCTACCAACTCCATATCGTCGCCATCGCCTTTTAGCAGCGTGCGCCAGTTGGTTTTGTCAGCAATGTGCTTCGCTAACTCAACTTCGATCAGGCCAGAGATCTGACGTGTTTTTACCTTCAAGATAGGCAAACCTTGAGTCGCGCCTTGGTCAATCCAACGGGTAGGGATTTGAGTATGACGAGTGATACCCACCTTTAGGCTTGATGTGTTTGATAGGTAAACGAAGTGATCAACCATGCAGTTCTCTTCACCCCATTGAGGCTCGCGACACGTGCCTTCATCGTAGTGACAAGTCTCTGGCTTCATGATGCACATGTCGCAGCTTGCTAGCTTTTTCATGCACACAAAACAGTGGCCTTG
Source organism: Vibrio sp. 10N.247.311.14 (assembly GCF_041467715.1). Taxonomy (NCBI): domain Bacteria; kingdom Pseudomonadati; phylum Pseudomonadota; class Gammaproteobacteria; order Vibrionales; family Vibrionaceae; genus Vibrio; species Vibrio sp. 10N.247.311.14. Next base: position 46,369 of record NZ_JBFSVE010000005.1, on the reverse strand, counting down.
AGAGTAGCTCTTCTTAGTTTTCTTACCACATGAGCAGCAAAAAATATTGCCGGTGTGAGTGAGGTTGATGGTTTTACCAATCAGAGGGTTTAGCTCTACAAACTCTTCGCCTACAGGCAAACGGTAGGTAACCGCGCCATCAAGGGAAGCACTCATCTTTCTGAGTGTTCCTTTTGCTAATAAAGACATGACATTACTCGTTGTATTTTGATTATTATTTCGTCGACTCGATTGCGCTGTGAGCAGGCAGTACGGTTAACGATGATTATGCGATGAGTATAACAAATAGAGCCTGTTTTTATACGCAATATTACTTGATTCTCGCCGTGAATAATTAACGGCAAATACATGCATAAAAATATAGTATGACATTTTGTTCGGGCGTGATATAACGTTTTTTAGTGATTTATTGGTATTAAGATCACTAATTTACCTGATTTGTTTTTTATCGTGAAATCCCAACTATAGGGATCTTAAGCCGGAAGCTTAGACGTGAAGTGGATCCATAAGATTGTTATCTTTCTCGTTATCGCAACGCTTGCCATTGTGCAGTATTACCGTGTGAGCGGAAATCGTGTGATAACAGCAATAACCCCTGATAAATATGAATTTATCGCGACCAGCGATCGAGTTGATAGGGGCGTCAGTACATCCCAATTATCCTACGAAAATGGGCAGTATATTCTCGACTGTGAACTTAAAGAGTCGGAGTATCCTTGGCCTTATTGCGGCCTATCGATTCGTATCAATCCAGACATTACCGAAGGCCTTGATCTCTCCCAGTATCACACCTTTAGAGTGAATATTGATTACCATGCGGAAGCGGACTCTCGTGGCCGTTTGAGAACTTACCTACGCAACTACAATCCTGCTTATTCTGTTCCCGATGACGAGTACACACATAAGTACAACGGGATGGAGTTTTCTCCAGGAGTCGATGGTGGTGTGATTGAAATCCCGATCAAAAATCTGCAAGTGATGACATGGTGGCTGGCTGACAACGACATTGCGTTAGAGCATTCGGCCCCTGAATTTTCGAATGTGAATATGGTTGAGTTTGCTACTGCGTCTGGAGCGAAACTCGGTCACCACAGAATCGTCATCCGCAGTATTGAGTTCGAAGGTTCGTATATCACCGCAGAAAGCTTGTTCATGATCCTACTGTTTGTGTGGGTGGGGACGGGCACCGTATTCTTGCTGTCAGAGTTAAACCGTTCAAGAAAACGCATGGTGATCGCAGAGAAAAGACATCACCACTTAAAGAACGTCAATCGCGCACTGAGAGAACAGAATTTTGAATTTTCAGAGATGGCCCATCGTGATGAGTTAACCGGAATACTAAACCGCCACGCGATTCGTGATTGGTTGAAAATGCAGTCACAACATGTGAAGCAAGGACATGGCAAGCTGGGTATGTTGTATCTCGATATCGACTACTTCAAGAGTGTAAATGACAAGTACGGACATCAAATGGGTGACCATATTTTACGCGAGTTCAGCATGGTGGTGGGCAGTTCGATCAGCGCTACCGACAAGTTGGTGAGATGGGGTGGTGAAGAGTTCATTGTTTTTTGCCCTGAGACCGAAGCCGGAGAGGCGCAGATAAAAGCTGAACGCATTCGATTATTGGTTAGCCAGCACCTTTGGGTTCATGGCGATCCGCTGACATGCAGTATCGGTGTTGCCGAGATGAAGCAAGAGCGAGTGACAGAGACCATTGCTCGCGCTGATGAAGCTTTATATCAAGCAAAGCATTCAGGTCGAAACCAGGTGATCTTGAGTCACTAATCTGAAAATTGTTTTGATGAGTTTATAAGCCACACGTGCATATGTGACGTGTGGCGTTTTTATGGTTCTTCTCCCAAAAGCCAAAACAAAAAAGGTGGCGCGGGGCCACCAAAAGGGAAAGCGTTTCTTGTTTTTATATGCCCGTTCAGTGCTTGCTTACGCTGAACGGGCATTTTTGTCTTGGTTGAACCGGGGGAAGTTCAACCAGTTTAGGGGAGCATTCCTGTAAGCATGCGCTTATAGAACGTTAGTGTTTACCAGAAGATCCAAGCGAACAGAGTCAGAACTAGGATACAAACTAGGTTCAACACCATACCGATTCGCATCATCTCTTTCTGCTTGATGTGACCCGAGCCAAACACGATTGCGTTTGGTGGTGTTGCAACAGGAAGCATGAAGGCACAAGACGCAGCAACAGCGATCAGTGCAGACAAAATAACTGGCGACATACCAAGTGCTTCAGCGATGGTTGCGAATACTGGCACCAGAAGTGCTGCACTCGCTGTGTTACTCGCAAATTCCGTTAGGAATACCACGAACGCTACCACGGCTAGAATCGTAAGCAGTACGCCAGCTGTTTCTAAAAATCCGCTTAGTGAGTGTGCTAAGAATACGCTGGTTCCTGTCGCTTTTAGAATGTTACTTAAGCAGATACCACCACCGAATAGGATAAGAACACCCCAGTCCGTTGTCTTCTCAACGTCTTTCCATTCCACCGCTCTAGAAGCGCCAAGCAGTACAATTGCGCCAATCGCTACTAAGCTATCAAATTTAGAGAATCCACCAATCATTGCGTTGATTGGTTTACCGAATATCCAAAGCGTTACGGTTAGAAGGAAGATAGACAGTGTGATTTTCTTGCTGTTTGTCCACTCTACAGGAGCGTGGTCTAGCTCAAATTTATGGTCGAGCTTTGGCTTAGTCATCACGTACAGGACAACCATTGTGATTGGCAATAAGATCATTGAGATAGGTAGACCTAGCGCCATCCATTCTGTGAAACTTAAACCAACTTCTGCGGCAGCAATTGCGTTTGGTGGGCTACCCACTAAGGTTGCGATACCACCGATTGAAGCACAGTAAGCGATACCCAATAGTACGAACACGTAGGTGTTGCGGTCTTCACTTTGGTCAACCTTGTTCATGATGCCAAGAACAAGAGGAAGCATCATTGCTGTGGTGGCTGTGTTTGAGATCCACATGGATAAGCCAGCACTCACACCGAACAGCATGAACACAGCGACCGACATTCTGCCTTTTGCAATCAACAGTACTTTGTCAGCAATCGCTTTATCTAGCTCTTGCTTGTTCAGTGCGGCTGCCAATGCGAAGCCACCCATGAATAAGAAGATGATTGGGTTTGAAAAGTTAGCCAGCGCTGCGGGCGTGTTGAATACACCAAACAAGACAGCCAATAGGGGAACGAGCAAAGCGGTGATGCTGACGTGAATAGCTTCTGTTAACCATAGAATGGCAACGAACACGAGAATACTTAAACCTGTATTCACTTGCGCTTCGAATGGCAGGGTATTGAGCAAAACTGCAAATAGCGTGAAATTACCAATTAATATCATGCTGTTGCGGGTAAACAACCAGTGTTTCAGTGTAGTAACAAGTGCCGTCATAAGACGCTCCTTTTGTTTATCCTCGTTGTATTGGCGCGTGACTTCATTGAGTCATGCTTATTATTGTCGAGGTATATAGCTTGATGTAGGGTCAGACTTTGTTGGAAGAATGTTACTCAAGTTAATAAAGGAGTGTTGGTGTGTTTTTGCTTAACAATGGGGAAGTGTGAGGCAACAAATTCAAAATGTGTAGTTTTCTACACATCGGTCTCTGCTGGGTCTGCAATCGGGCTTTTTGTAGGGTCTACAACAGGGTTTACAGAGGGGTCAGTCATAGGGTTTGGAATCGGAAATGATTCCGGTTTTGGACTCGATTGAATGGGCTCTTTAGGTCCAAGGAACTTTGGCGTTGTCCCCATAATATACAAATCTAAGAAGGCTTTGGTACGCGCAAAAACTTCACGCAAACGGATAGAGGTGCCTGAATGATGAGTAGGGCCTGAAACCGCTAAACATTGTGCATGAATATCGTAAGAATTAGCGATAAATAGTGCTCTTTCACAGTGGAATTTCTGAGTAATGATCAGGAAGTTGTCGGTGTCGAAGATCTTTTTAGCGCGAACAATCGAGTCTAAGGTTCTAAAGCCTGCGTAATCGAGGTTAATGCGTTCATCGGGTACACCCGCTTTCAGCAAGTCGCGTTTCATCGTCCACGGCTCATTGTAAGAGCGATGAGCGTTATCACCACTTAACAGAAACTGGTCGACTTTTTCACGGTCGAACAGCTCAATCGCGGCTTCGATTCGGTGCTTATAATAGTCGTTGAGTGTTCGACCCAAATATTTGCTCGTGCCAAGCACAACGGCGACCTCAAGCTCGGGCACTTCATCTATATCGTAGATGATACGATCTTCCGCTTGCCATGAAACCCAATAATCGATCGCAATAACCGCAGCGCTGCCTACTAAGAACACGAGGAAAGCGCCAAACAGAAAACCTTGCAGTTTTTTGTAAGCTTTTTTTATGTAGCTACGGATAATGTGAGAATCAAATTTCACTCTCGGTATGGTCCTTTCACTGAGCATTAATTTTTGAGTGCTCGATAATACCAAATAAAAATGAGAAAAATCAGTTAAAAAGACAAGACAGTTTAAAGAAAAAAGCCCCTGCAATTGCAGAGGCTCATATAAGAGTCGTTAACGCTCTTTATTCCAAGCGCAGTACGCTTTATTAGAATGCCGTGCGCTTGTAGCGACGGTAAACTGGCTGCCAGAAGTGCTGGTCAATCGCTTGTTGCAGTGCTTCTTCAGTGATCTCTAGAGCAACGCCCTGTTCAATCGCCTTTTTACCTACCGCAAGAGCAATTTTCTTAGATACCGTGTGGATCTCTTCCAATGGTGGAAGTAGAGCACCTGTGCCATTGATTGCTAGTGGAGAACACGTAGCAAGTGCACGGCTTGATTCCATTAGCATTTCGTCAGTGATGCGTGAAGCATTCACAGCCAATACACCAAGGCCAATACCTGGGAAGATGTAGCTGTTGTTACACTGAGCGATTGGGTAAGTTGTGCCGTTGTGAACGACTGGCTCAAATGGGCTACCTGTCGCAACAAGTGCTTGGCCATCAGTCCAACGAATAATGTCGTTTGGCGTCGCTTCAACACGGCTTGTTGGGTTCGACAGTGGGAACACGATAGGGCGTTCACTGTGTAGGTTCATCTCTTTGATGACTTCTTTGCTGAATAGACCTGGAGCACCAGACACACCAACCAATACGGTTGGTTTCGCGTGGCGAACTACGTCTAGTAGAGAGAAACCAGTGCCATCGCTTTCCCAGTCTTTGGTGTTTTCGTTGGTTTGAACCAGACGCTGTTGGAAATCAAGCAGGTTTTGCATGCCTTCTTGTAGCAGACCCCAACGGTCAACCATGTAAACTTGAGAGCGAGCTTGTGCATCGCTGATACCTTCAGACACCATTTGAGCAATGATAGCTTCAGCAATACCACAACCCGCAGAACCCGCACCTAAGAAGGTGATACGCTGATCTGACAGTTTGCTGTTCGCTGCTTTACATGCTGCAAGTAGAGAACCTACGGTTACTGCTGCTGTACCTTGGATGTCATCGTTGAAACAACAGATGCGATCTTTATAGCGCTCAAGCAGTGGCATTGCGTTCTTTTGTGCGAAATCTTCGAACTGAACTAATGCATCAGGCCAACGGCGTTGAACCGCTTGGATGAACTCTTCAACGAATGCATCGTAGTCAGCACCCGTAATACGAGGATGACGCCAGCCCATGTACATTGGGTCAGCAAGACGTTGAGGGTTGTTAGTACCCACATCGAGTACGATTGGTAGCATGTAAGCTGGGCTGATACCGCCACACGCTGTGTAAAGTGCTAGCTTACCAATTGGAATACCCATACCACCGATGCCTTGGTCTCCCAAACCAAGAATACGCTCACCATCTGTAACCACGATAACTTTAACGTTGTGGTTTGTCGCATTATTCAGTAGGTCATCGATACGATCGCGGTTCGGGTATGAGATAAACAGACCACGGCCACGACGGTAAATATTTGAGAAGTTCTCACATGCTGCGCCAACCGTTGGCGTGTAAATGATAGGCATCATTTCAGAGATGTGGTTTTGAACTAAACGATAAAAAAGCGTTTCATTAGTGTCTTGGATGTTACGAAGGTAGATATGCTTATCCATATCACTTTCGAAGTTACAATATTGTTTGTATGCACGTCCTACTTGCTCTTGGATTGTTTCGGTTGTTTCCGGTAACAAACCTTCAAGGTTGAAAGAACTGCGCTCTTCAGCAGAGAATGCGCTGCCTTTGTTTAGAAGAGGTGTACTTAGTAGAGCAGGACCAGCATAAGGGATATATAGAGGGCGTTTATCGTTGTTCATTGGATGCCTAATATGGGAGAAAGGGTAACTAAAAAATGATAACGGTTTAGTTATTCAATTGTAAATAGTTTCTCCGCGATCTGAGCAAACAAAATGATATTCTTACCTCTGTCCCACACTTATCGAATTTCAACACGATAATTCGTTATACTTTGCTCACACTTTTTCGCTACTCGCCATTTTATGTCATTACTTCCCATCGATGCTTATCAAAACGTATTCCACGAACAAATCGCTAATTCTCACCTTGTCGTAGAGGCGGAAACCGGATCAGGTAAATCAACGCGCCTGCCACTTTGGGCCTCTCAACATGGACGAGTGTTAGTGGTGGAGCCAAGACGCATCGCGTGTACATCACTGGCTAAATACCTCGCACAGCGATCAGGCGAGAAGTTGGGTAGCAAAGTGGGCTATGCGATTAAGCTTGAGTCAGAGTATAACGAGCAAACTAACGTTGTTTTTGTGACTCCCGGTATCGCGCTGCGTTGGTTATCAGAAGACGGATTAGCCAGTTTTGATGTGATTGTGGTGGATGAGTTTCACGAGAGGCGCTGGGACATTGATCTGCTGGTGGCGATTCTGAAACAAAAAGAGAGCCATCGCTTGGTGATCACTTCAGCAACCATTGAAGGGGAGCGTCTTGCTGATTACTTGGATGCGAATCGAATTAGCTGCGAGGGGCGAACTTATCAAGTTGAGATTGAACACAGAGCGAATGAATCCAGAACACTGCCTGATAGTCGACATCTAGGGCAGCGCATCGTGGAAGAAGTGAATCATCAGTTGATCGCTTCTTCTGGCGATATGTTGGTTTTTCTACCGGGTAAAAAAGAGATCGTGCAATGCGAACAAGCCTTAGCGAAAAATCCAGATATCCAAGTTGTTAAATTGCATGCGTCGGTCAGTGATAAAGAGCGAGATTCAGCCTTATCGGGTCGTAATATCAATACTGAAGGTAATGGCCTGAAAAAGGTCATCCTTGCGACCAACGTTGCAGAAACCTCATTAACCATTCCTGACATTGGCGTGGTGATAGATTCAGGATTAGAGAGACGCACCGTTCAGCGTAATGGCAGAACCACACTGATGCTTAAATCCATATCACGAGCGAGTACCAAACAGCGAGCTGGCCGCGCGGGTAGGGTAATGGATGGCGTTTGCGTGCGTCTATATGGTGAACATGCGGCGTTAGAGTTAGTCACACCGCCTGAATTGCAGCGTGAAGAGCTGACTGAACCTATGTTGGCCGCAGCATGTTGTGGATCTCCGCTTGAGAGCTTGTCCTTCCTTGACCCTATTCCAGAGAAATCACTCAACAGTGCAACTCAAACCTTGCTGACGATGGAAGCGATTAACGCCGACCATCAAGTTACCGAGCATGGTAAAAAGCTGTATCCGTTGCCGATTGATGCTTTGTATGCCGATATCGTTACTCGAATCAAAACCAAAGCATTAAAAGAGGCGATGGTTGATCTCACTGCGGCGCTGTCCGTTCCTGCTCGCTTGTATCAGTTACCAAACAATGCAGAACATCTTGAAGCGCTCGCGCAACAAGAGAAGGAAGGGTGTGATTTAAGCCTGTTGATTCAGATTGTGCGCGGTCGAGAATATCCGCATTTAGACATCGACCAACAGGCTCTGAATGAAGCTCAAGGATTGGCGAAGCAAATGCGGGAGGTATTTGAACTTCCTCAGCTAGAAGTCGCGTCACGTTTCCAACGCATTGAATTGCTCAAGACCATTGTGAATCTGCATCCTGAACTGGTGTTTGTGCGCCGACTGAAAAGGAAAGAAGCCTTTGCCAATGGTGTTTTAGAAGTGGTGCTCGGTCGTCAGAACCGTTTCCCTGATAATGCACAAGCGATGTTGGTGTTGGATACTCACAGCTTGCCGGGAAGAGGCGTTAAGCAAACACTGACCTTAGCGACGGTCACGACACCCATTCCTCTTGAGCTTCTCATTGATGCTGAACTAGGAGAGTGGGAGCAAGGCGAAACCGTTGTGAATGATGATGGTGTTTTTACCGAGATGGCATTAGTGTACGCAGGCCGCACGATTACAACCAAACTCGTCGCCGCTGAAGGGCAACTATCGTTAAAACCTATCGTCGACCTTGTGTTAAATGGAGAGCAGCTTCCCGGTTTTGCAAAGGCTCGCACTCAAGAAATCAAACACTGGCAGTTGTATGTGAAACTTGGTCTCGATGAACAAACTAAATACACACCAGAAATTGAGAACATTAACTTTGAGCTATGGTTTATAGAGCAGCTTGAAGTACTAGGTGTTACTGATGTCAGCGAATTGGAAATGTTCGATCATGCAGACATACCGTTCGATGGCATTCCAACTTGGCTCTACTCAGAATTTTCGGAAAAATACCCGTTTGCATTGAGCCTTGCCGACTTGCAACTCGATGTTGAATACTTGCCCGCAAGAAAGCTGATTTACGTCCATTATCAGTCGGGTAGCCGAAAGTTATCGCCAAAACGTTGGGAGCTACCGACATGGTCTGGTTGGCGTATTCAGTTCAAAAAAGCGAGTCGAATAATTGATATCAAATAGATGGATAAGTTTTATCTCTAAAATATTAATCAAATAGATGCATATATGATTTTTCAGTGCTTATTTTGTTACAAGTTTGATTTTTATATTCCTTTTTAACCAATCAAAAGGTCATAAAAGACTATTCTTCTATATCCTATTGCTATAAAGAAAGAGTTGATAGATATTGAGTATATTGTGTTGCCAAAGTGTCGGGGGACATCATGGATAAACAGGAAGAGACGCGTGTAGAGTTCGATTACACAACATTTCTTGGCGCCTCATGCAGTAAAAAATGGACTTTTCTGGAAGCACTCACCACAATTGCGCCAGTGTTCAGTACCGTCTGGCGAGATAGCATTAAAGAGTTGGGCACCCCAGAGGATCGTTTATGGCAGATGGCATTGAAATCAATGTCGACGCGTAAAAGTGATGAGTCGAACATTGTTACCTTACTCAAGCTCGCTAAGCTGGAAGGGATCAATGAGCTCAAAGTGGTGATGCCATATTCACTTGAAGAAGAGCAGATCGAGTATATTGAATCGCGCAGTCATTTAGTGATTGCGGGTAATTCTGGAGAAGAGTTCACGATTAAGCTGTAACTTCAGCTCGCCTATAATCTCTCTCGAGGAATAGTAAAAACGTACACGTAAAAAGGGCCTCAAATATTGAGGCCCTTTTAGTATCTAAAACTTGAGTCTACGAGCTTATTAGCTTTCGAGCTTTTTATTTTGAGATTAAGCGATTAAGCAATTAGCAATTAAGCGACTAGTCGATTAGACCATAGTCAGCGCGCAGTACATCGATGATCTCTTGCTTAGGATTTTCGCTCAGTACGATCTCCGCACCTGTGATTTTCGCTGCGATATCAAGGTAAGTGCGAGACAGAGACATTAGAGAATCCAGTGGAAGTTCATTGTCACGAGCCAATGCTTCACGTTCTGGCATACGCTCTTTATTCAAAAGAATGTCGGCATCAGGGAAGTAGTTAAGCAAGAACTGACGGAAGCCTTCTTTTGAATTCTCAACGATGTTGCCGTTGTTATATTCCTGAGTATCCCAAATGCGAGATGAATCTGGAGTACCGACTTCGTCCATGTAGATAAGCTTTTCTTTGCCTTGAGCATCGTTGACGTAGCCAAACTCAAATTTGGTATCAACAAAGGTTTGGTCTACTTTTGCTAGCGCTTGGCTGATTACGTTGAAGCCTTCTTTAAGAAGTTTTTCGTAATGCGCGATGTCGCTTGCTTGAGTAAAGTTGAATGCTGCGAAGTTATCTTCGATGTTGTTGCGTGTGATGTTCACATCGTCAGCTTCTGGAACGCCAGGAATACCTTTCAGAATCCCTTTTGTTGAAGGCGTGATCAGTAGCTCAGGCAACTTCTTGTCTTTCTCAAGGCCTTCAGGCATCTCGATACCACAGAATTCACGTTCGCCGTTTGCGTATGCACGCCACATTGAACCAGTGATGTATTGACGACAAATCGCTTCGATCATGACTGGGCGAGCTTTTTGTACAATCCATACGAACGGGTGAGGGATATCAAGAATATGACTGTCAGCAAGTCCGTTGTCTTTAAACAATTTGAACCAGTGGTTAGAGATAGCATTCAGAGCCGCTCCCTTACCTGGAACACCTTTAAGATTCCCTTCACCACGCCAGATACAATCAAATGCAGAGATACGGTCACTGATCACCATGATTGCTAAAGGCGCATCGGGTGCTACGTCGTAGCCTTTCTCTTTAATTAGTCGTTGGCTATCTTCTTCAGTTAACCAGTAGACTGAGCGAACCTTGCCACTGTGGACAGGTTTGTCAGTACGGATTGGTAGGTCATCATTTACGGCAAGAACTTGATCAGCAAGGCTCATTTAGACATTCCTATCTTTTATCAAACGTCATACAGAGAAGTGCGGTGTGCACATGATTAGACGGGCATTATACCCAATCTACTATTTGCTTCCAGAGAAAAAGCAAACGATTGCTAAATCTGTTGTTTAAATAAAAACCCCCGCCTAACAATCCGCTAAAAAATGGGCGAATTGTAGGGCAGGGGAAGGCAGTATGTTTGGACTGTGTTTTGGCGAATTTTTTCTTAAGTTAAATTAAGTTTGTTAGCTAAAAGATTAAGCTATGTTTGTGGACCATGTTTTTGAGCCAAAATGTTATTAAGCCAACATGTTATTAAGCAAGGTGGCTTAGTGAATACGCTCTGAATTTGCATCCATAAAGAAGACTTCACATTGAAAGCGTAACCCTAATGTTCTTAGGTACTGTTGGCTGAACTGATCAATCGATGCACTTGCAACAATCGCGCTCGCATTCTTAGAGCGGATTGCTTTCTCGACAGTCTCTACCTCAGTCATTTGATGAGAGGCTTTCATATGAATAACGCGGTCGCAGCAAACATTATGTTGCTTAAGCTGCTTAGCCGATGGTCTTGGTGTTTGAGCCGTAAACAGTAACCACTGATGTTGATTGGACAGCAACGCCATTCTTGCAAACAACGCTTCCTCGTTTGAATTTTTGCTTTTACGAGAAACTGATGTAAATGCGCAGTGAACTAGCGGGCTAGAGTGTTGTGCTTTAACGTGTGCTTGAATCATTTTGCTGTCCTTATATACATGCTGTATGTGTATACAGTAGTTTTAGTTGCTTATAAGATCAAGCGTTTTTTGCGGGATTATTGGACGATTTCGTCTGAGGTTATGGATGGTAAATGATTAAATCATTGAAAGTATTCGATAAATTAAATTTGAATGAATCTGCTGTTTTGTATCATAAGTTGAATAAATGTGAGCTTTATACAGGTGTATACACTGGTTTTTGCAGAAAAGTACTGTATATACCTGTATAGAAGAAAGAAGAAAGAAGAAAGAAGAAAGAAGAAAGAAGAAAGAAGAAAGAAGATCT
>NZ_JBFSVE010000005.1:0-34545 GCF_041467715.1 Vibrio sp. 10N.247.311.14 | reverse complement strand
AGAAGAAAGAAGAAAGAAGAAAGAAGAAAGAAGAAAGAAGAAAGAAGAAAGAAGATCTAAAACCACAGGCACAAAAAAAGCGCCTTAGGCGCTTTCTTATATTTCACGGTGTTGCTTATCTCAATGTCGCTTGGGAGAGTTTTGCTCTCATTTCAATTTCACCAATATTGAACTGGCGAACATCAATGGTTGCAATATCATTGCACTCGTTACATGCATGATGACACTTACCATCTAGGTAGTCGTGCTTTTTAACTAGGCTTGGCTTTTTGCACCAATCACAAACGCCTTCTATTGTGAACATATTCTCTCCTCACCTGTTTAAGTCAGGTGTATTTTCGGCGCAAATTATGACACAAGTAAGACCCATTAGTTAATAGTTTGTTACCCGTTTTTGAGAGGGGGATCGATTGCAACACCAATAAAATCGATATCTTTGAGATCTAGGAAAATGAAGATGTGTGTTTGTTTACGGTATTGTAACATTTTGTAAAATGGTTTTTAGCGCATTGTTCAAACGTTTCATTTCTTCGTCACATCCGTGACCATCTGGATGGTAGATCTTTGATAGCTGTTTGTATCGGATCTTGATGCTTTTCTGGTCGGGGATTGAGCTAGGTGTGTAGCCAAATAGCGCGCAGGCCACCTGCAAATTACTCAGACCTTTGCTGTTTTTCTGCTTCTTCAATTCGTGGAACATAGTGTTCAGCTGGCATTTTTGCTGCTTAATCGTAAGGTCCTTCGAGCTAAGCTGCGCTTCAAGTGATTGTTGTTGCTGTCGCGAATCACCCGACTTTAGAGCTTGTCTTTTTCTTGAGATAACGAGCGTCGCAATAATGCTGATGATTGAAATCAACACGGCCAACGCAGCACCAATCATATAGTCAGAGCTAGTTAGGTTAGAACTGGAGAGGTTAGAGCGTGATGCTTGGTTAGATTGAACGTGCTTAGATACCCCCTGACTGGTGTCTATTTCAGAGTCGATGCTGTCATCGAGCTGTTCTATTGAAGAGATCTGTTTTGCACGTTGCTGGTTGAATTGTGCTTCCAAAATGCGATTGTAGCCCTCTTCTGCTTGTGGATTATCTTTTAAGGCTGCTTCATACCATAGCTGCGCTTTATCTAATGGTTGAAGGAGGTCTTGTTCTAGCGAGGATTCGTAGAGTTTTGCTACCTCGATAGGTGCGCGCTGGTTACCTTGCAACGCCGCTTTAATAAACCATTCCAAAGCAAGCTTGTTACTTTGTTCAACACCTGTACCTGCCAAGTACCATTCACCCAGTCTAAATTGCGCGTTTGGGTTGCCGTTTTCTGCTGACTGCGTGTACCAATACAATGCATCACTGGTGCTAACAGGAACGTCGACACCCGATTCATAAGCTTGAGCCAATTGGTATTGAGAAACTGGATCTTGAGGTTGTGATTCTAGTGAAAATTCATCACTGCTTGCTGCGTACACGAAATGTGTGGTGGACAACGGTATCGTGGAAAAGATGAGGGCTAGAAATAGAGCTCTAAGAAATGATGAGGGGGGAAAATTGGACACGATAAACAATGGGACCTCATAGTTAAGTCTAATACGATATGTGGTTGTCAATTAAGTCGTATCTTCTTCGGCGAGTGATACGACTAAAGTAATCACTATCAATACCCTAAGCCAATGTGCATCGGCTCTATGATTTAGTTATTTTTTTAGCTGCCTGGGTACCGCCAACTGGTCGATTAACAGACAATTTACGACCTTTCTTCAAACCAACTTCATAATCGGCGGTGAGGTTTTTCATCGCTTCTCTCAGTTGCTGCTTGAACGTTTCACGGTCGATATTTTTGAATTCTTTATCAATGTAGTTATTGATCTTGTTGTTTGATTCGTCGTCGGGAGTAATGGTTGGTAGCTTTTCAAGCGCACCTTCAACCCAGCCTGAAACAAACGAGTTCACGCGGCGTGTCACTTCTAAGGACCCTGTGCCAGAGCCAGCAAAGCTATTTCTGAATTGGCCGGTGTGTTCATTCAGTTCACGATAAATGATATCGAAAGCGAACGCTGCGAAGATCGCGCGGTCGGCTTCACCAATGAACTCAACACGCTTGAGGCCTTTATGATTCAGCAATACGGCTTCTACGCCAAATTTGGTGTTGATACCGCGAATAACACGCAGCAGTGTAGAACTGATATTTGCAGGTAACAGGTGACTGGACTGAGTTTTCCCCATCTTGATAAATTCAATATCGTCTTTTTCGAGACCATATTTCAGCATCAAGTTATGCGCCATTTTTATCGCATTGGCAGCTTCATTGACGTTCGCAGAATTTCCAAGCTCAAGACACTTGGCAATTTTCTTTAGGGCTTTTTTCTTATCCATCGACAATTTAATCAGTACCGCAAATTTTTAAAAGTCCAACATTTTACATGTTTTCGCGGGTAACAGAAAGGCAAAACTGGTTTGATGAACAAGGAAGGCGGTGAACATTGAACTGCATGAGCCCAGTTGGCGGTAAAAACAAAAACGCCATCAAGCGTATTGATGGCGTTAGTGACACGTTTTTTCAATATGTCTAGAGCATTCGTAAACTAGATACCCAGTTCATCGAGTAGATCTGCCGCAGAATCATTGCCAGAGCTTTGAGCTGGCTTGTTCGCTTCTTGCATTTTTTTCTGAGTCGCCTCAAGAATGCTATCTGGACATTCGTCTTCTGCGATTTCAAATTCTTCTAATTGAATGAACTCAGTCTTATCCATCGCAAGCTCAAGGTAGAAGATGTTGTTATTAGCGGTAGAGAAGGTCACACGACGAGCTTGTGGACGGTCGAGATTGGTATCAACAGAAAGGTTAACTTGCTTGTTCAGAGCCAGCATTTTCGGTTGGTTTTGTGTGATGTTGGTTTGCAGCTCTTTGCGGATTTTATTGGTGAAATCGCCAACTAATTGGTTCATCAACTCACCCAATACATCACCCACTTCGTCTGAAGTATGAAGCACAGCAAGCTCGTTTTCAGGCATGCCCATATTGCGCATGTAATTGGTGTAGATCTCTAGCGCTGCTTTGGACGTAAAATTAATAACAACGAGACCAGAAAAGCCGCCGTCAAACAGAACGAAGCAACCAAAATCTGGCTTTAGGCTTGTCTTGTTGATCTTTTGAACCATGGCTGAATAGGACACCTGAGAAGCCGTCGCTGAAGTCAGTACGCTTGAGACTGATTGGCATAGTTTAAGAAGGATATCTTCAGTTGTGACTGTTTTGTTTTTTTTCATTGTGATGTGCTCGTGGAGATGTCTTAAACAAAATGTTATTCAGTATATTGTTACTGAATTAAGACGAAAGTGACTATTTCTCCATTCTTGCACTGAGATTCTGATTTGATCACCTTTTTATATGATCTTAATAGTAGTAAAGTGACGAAATTCAAAGAAAATTATTAAAAATCTCAGATAACCCAATGCTGATAGGATCAGCGAAGTAGGGGCAGGAAGCAAATGTTACCAAGACTTCAACTCAATGCTGATGTCGATCCAGTTGTCGTACGCTTTTTAGATGAACTAAAAACAGCGGGCTTTACTGGCGACATTGAATCTCAATATTCTAGCCGTTTGGCTGTGGCGACTGATAATAGTGTCTATCAGCAATTGCCGCAGGCGGTCATCCTTCCTAAAACAACGCAAGACGTTGTGCTTATCGGTAAAGTGGTTTCTAAATCCGCTTACGAACGCGTGACTTTTTCCCCTCGTGGCGGCGGTACCGGAACCAATGGACAATCTTTAACAAAAGGTGTCGTGGTTGACCTGTCGCGATACATGAATAAGGTTCTTGAGATTAACGAGAAAGAGGGCTGGGTAAGAGTTCAGTCTGGTGTCGTTAAAGATCAATTGAACGACGCTGTTCGCCCTTATGGTTACTTTTTCTCTCCAGACCTTTCTACCAGTAACCGAGCAACCTTGGGTGGCATGATCAATACCGATGCTTCGGGCCAAGGGTCATTGAAGTACGGCAAAACGTCTGACCATGTATTGTCGCTGCAAGCGGTGTTCGCAGATGGTTCATGTCTAGAATCTGATTTATCACACGGCTTACCTGTAGAGGGTGAATTCGCTCACCATGCACTTGCGGTGACAGAGGCGGTTTGTCGAGACAAACGCGCTCAAATCTTAGATAAATTCCCTCCGCTGAATCGCTTCTTAACAGGCTATGACCTAAAGAATGCAATCAACGAACAAGATGACAGCTTTGACCTAACTCGCGTTCTATGTGGCGCTGAAGGTTCTTTAGCATTCATCACGGAAGCAAAGTTAAACCTAACCAAGATTCCAAAAGCGCGCACACTGGTTAACGTGAAATACAACACGTTTGATTCTGCGCTGCGTAATGCGCCGTTCATGGTGGAAGCGAAAGCACTGTCTGTTGAAACAGTAGATTCAAGAGTATTGAACCTAGCGAAGCAAGACATCGTTTGGCACACCGTGAGCGATTTGCTGACTGATGTTCCGAACAAAGAGATGCTTGGCATCAACATGGTTGAGTTTGCAGGCCAAGATGAAGCGGAAGTTGAACAGCAAGTTCAAGCGCTGACTGCACGCCTTGAAATCATGGTTGAAAGCGAAGAAGCCGGCGTGATTGGTTTTCAAGTTTGTAGCGATTTGGCGAGCATTGGCCGAATCTACAACATGCGTAAGAAAGCAGTGGGTCTGTTAGGTGCGGCGAAAGGCCGAGCTAAGCCAGTCGCTTTTGCTGAAGATACTTGTGTACCACCAGAAAACCTCGCGGATTTCATCTCTGAATTTAGAGTGTTACTCGATTCAAAAGAGTTGAATTACGGCATGTTTGGTCACGTTGACGCGGGCGTATTACACGTTCGTCCAGCATTGGATCTGTGTGACCCGATGCAAGAAGCATTGATGCATGAAGTCTCTGATGAAGTGGTTAAGCTGGTGGCGAAATACGGCGGTTTAATGTGGGGCGAGCACGGTAAAGGTTTCCGTTCTGAGTATGGCCCAGACTTCTTTGGTGAAGAGCTGTTTACCGAATTAAGACGTGTTAAAGCAGCATTCGACCCGCACAACAAGATGAACCCAGGCAAGATCTGTACGCCTTTAGAAAGTGACGCTGAATTGGTGAAAGTCACCGATACCAAGCGTGGTTTCTACGACCGTCAGATCGACGTACAAGTTCGTGACAGCTTCAAGCAAGCAATGGAATGTAACGGTAACGGCTTGTGTTTCAACTACGATACTAGCTCGCCAATGTGTCCTTCAATGAAAGTTACGGCTGACCGACGTCACTCACCCAAAGGCCGCGCAGGCTTGGTAAGAGAGTGGTTGCGTCAACTGACTGAACAAGGCGTTGATATTCTCGACCTTGAGCAAGAAGCGTTGAAAGACAACACACCCGTTAAGACTATGATTGAGCGTGTTCGCAATACGATGAACAAACGCCATGAGTACGATTTCTCGCATGAAGTTCATGAGGCGATGAACGGTTGTTTGGCGTGTAAAGCGTGTGCGAGTCAATGTCCGATCAAAGTCGATGTACCAAGTTTCCGTTCTCGATTCTTGAACATCTACTACTCGCGTTACCAGCGCCCTGCAAAAGATTATCTAGTTGCCAACATTGAAACCATGCTGCCGCTGATGGCGAAGGCGCCAAAAGTAGTCAACGCTGCATTGGGTCAAAAGTGGATCCAAACGGCAACAGCTAAAACGGTCGGTTATGTTGATGCACCATTGATGTCGGTGCCTACGCTCAAAAATCGTCTAGCGAGTAAAGAGCTGCAACTCTTCGATTTACAGTATTTAGAAGGCTTGTCTTCTGAACAGAAGAAACAGCATGTACTGATCGTTCAAGACCCGTTTACCAGCTTCTATGATGCCGAGGTGATTGAAGACTTCGTCACTCTGGCTCAAAAACTTGGCAAAACTCCGGTACTGCTGCCGTTCAAACCGAATGGTAAAGCGTTGCACATCAAGGGCTTCTTAAATCGTTTTGCACGTGAGGCGAAATCGACTTCGGATTTCTTGTCGATGGTGGCGGATATCGGAATTCCTTTGGTCGGTGTTGATCCTGCTCTTGTGCTTTGTTACCGCGATGAATACGTCGAGATCTTAGGTGACAAGCGCGGCGACTTTGATGTACTTACTGTGCATGAATGGTTAATGCCATCGCTAGGTGAGTTCGAAGCACGCTCAGCAAGTGAAGATATGTGGTACTTGTTTGCTCACTGTACTGAGAAAACCAAAATGCCGAACGCTGAAAAAGAGTGGGGTACTATCTTCAAACACTTTGGGGCGGCGTTAACCAGCGTTCCTGTCGGCTGTTGTGGTATGGCGGGAACTTTCGGCCACGAAGTCGATAAGCTACAAATGTCGAAAGACATATATGGTTTAAGCTGGAAGCCTCAAATGCAGGACTTACCAAAAGATCGTTGCTTGGTGACGGGCTATTCTTGCCGCAGCCAAGTGAAGCGTTTTGAAGGTGAGAAGCTTGCTCACCCATTACAGGCGCTAGCAAAAATTCTCTAATACATTTAGCCCAGCAATTGCTGGGCTTTTTTCTAAACTAACAAAGGAATGTTAATAAGGAAAAGTATGAAATTTCTAGAATTAAAAGTACCACCAGTTGCACTGTTCATTATTGTATTCGTAGCATCATACTTCTGCGCTCAACAGTTGAGCCAAGGGACACTGGCATTGCCTTATGGAATGATTGTGTTAGGAATCGGAGTCACATTGAGTGGTGTGATCGGAATATCCGGCATATTGGAATTTCGAAAACAGAAAACCACCGTTAACCCGATCAAAGTAGAAACCGCTTCAGCCGTCGTGGACAGTGGAATTTTTGGCTACACGCGAAACCCAATGTACTTAGGGTTGTTCATCCTGCTATTTTGCTTTGGCTACTTCTTCCAGAATATCTTCAGTGTACTACTTAGCTTTGGCTTCGTAATCTACATGAATTACTTCCAAATCAAACCCGAAGAGCGAGCACTAGAACAATTATTCGGCGCAGAATATGTTGATTACAAACAAAAGGTTAGACGCTGGATTTAGTGATGATTTGAGTGCTGGCTTAGTAATCGAAATAAAAAAGCCCAGCTTGAGATTATCAAGCTGGGCTTTATTGATCTTGTTCTAGAGCTGATTAAGCAGCGGCTGTGAACTGAGCTAGAAACATCTCTTTGCGTTCGTTGAAGCGGTTTACTAGGTCGTCTACAGAAGCTTGGTCGTATGGCTTAAGGCCACTTGCTACCATACGCTTCACGCCTTTACCTACTACTTCGCCGTCTTCTTTGAAATCGAAGTTCAGGGTCACGATGCCACGTTTTCCTTCAACATCAAAAGTCGCGCCAGAGAATTCAACTTCTGGGTGAGACAGGTCTAGGCGAGTAAATTCAACTTCCATGCTCTCGTAAATCACTAGAGGACGTTGGCAGTTGATCATCATTTGTTGTTCTTCCATAAGAGGAACCATGATGTGTGGGAAGTTCATGCCAGAGAACTTAACGTAGTTTGTTACTACGTGCTCGATGAATGCTTGATCATGGCTCTTCTCACCTTCACAAGACATGTGTAGGTACTCTTTACCATTTGCATCGATAAGTGAGCTCTCTTTTTCACACTTGTTGTCAACGCTTAACGCAATACCGTTACCAACCATACCTGAAAAATCAAAACGCATTTTTTGGCTGATGCCTTCTTTTTGCAGAAGTACTGCAAATAAAAGATCGCCAGGTACACAGAAGCGCTTGTTGTCTTCATCGTGAATCGGGTTGAAATCGCCAGCTACTTTTTTAGCAAAGTGGCTTGCTTGTTCACGAGTGAATTGAAATTGATTGTCTTCAGTAGAAAAGTAAGGTGTCAGAAACATAGTATCGCTATTAGTCATCAAATCTGGGGTGGATTATAGCTAACTAACTTCGTTCTAATGGTCTATCCAGTTAACTTTGCTTATATATCAGTCGATTAGATAAATACGTTGGATGGTATGTGACGATTTTGAGGGGAATAGGGGCTTGGATTCAATGCAACAAGGGCTAATCAATAGCCCCTGTTTATATGACGTGCTATTTCGCCAAACCTTAGAAGCTACACAGTAGGCCTTCTGGCATTAGATGGTTATGCACTGATAATTTGAGCAGTAGATTTGCTTGCTCGATATCAGGTGAGAAGTAACGGTCTTTGTCGTAGAAGCTGACTTTCTCGCGCAGTATCTGTTTTGCTTCTTCTACTCGAGGAGAAGAGAGATTTGGTGCTCTAAAATCCAAGCCTTGTGCTGCTGCTAAGTATTCAACAGCCAAGATGCCACGGGTGTTTTCTGCCATGTCACGCAGTCGACGACCCGCAAAGGTTGCCATAGATACATGATCTTCTTGGTTTGCCGATGTTGGAAGGCTGTCTACTGAAGCTGGGTGTGCCAGTGTTTTATTCTCGCTTGCCAGAGCAGCAGACGTTACTTGAGCAATCATAAAGCCTGAGTTAACGCCGCCGTTATCGACTAAGAAAGGTGGAAGTTTGCTTAGTGCGCTATCAATCAGCAGTGCCATTCTTCGTTCAGAAAGGCTACCAATTTCTGCAATCGCAAGTGCTAGGTTATCCGCTGCCATTGCCACAGGTTCTGCGTGGAAGTTACCACCTGAAATAATGTCGCCGTCTTCAGCAAATACCAGTGGGTTATCCGATACCGAGTTCGCTTCAACGTTTAACGTTTCTGCTGAATTACGAATTTGCTGTAAACAGGCACCCATCACTTGAGGCTGACAGCGCAACGAGTAAGGGTCTTGAACCTTTTCACAGCAAGTGTGTGATTCACCAATCTCACTCTTTTGATCAAGCATATGGCGATAAGCAAGCGCGGCATCCATTTGACCACGATGACCACGAACGCGATGAATTCGAGGGTCAAACGGACGACGACTACCCAGTGCAGCTTCAACAGACATTGCACCACATGCGGTTGCAGACGCAAACAAGTCTTCCGCTGCGAACAGACCTTCTAATGCAAAGGCAGTCGATGCTTGTGTGCCGTTTAACAGCGCTAAGCCTTCTTTCGGCGCAAGTGTGATTGGTTCAAGACCTGCGATCTGCATTGCTTCTAAGCCAGTGATGATCTTGCCGTTGTGGCGTGCTTGGCCTTCACCTAGCAGAACGGTACTCATGTGGGCGAGGGGAGCAAGATCTCCAGATGCGCCTACTGATCCTTTTTGTGGAACGCACGGGTAAACCTGCGCGTTCACAAGATCGATAAGAGCGTTAATCACTTTGAGGCGGATACCAGAGTAACCGCGAGACAAGTTGTTAATCTTCAATACCATCATCAAGCGTACGGTTTCATCAGACATGAACTTGCCAATGCCCGCAGCGTGAGAAAGTACAATACTTTTCTGTAGAACTTCGAGATCTTCAGGCGCAATCTTGGTGTTTGCTAATAAGCCAAAACCCGTGTTGATGCCATACACAGTGCGGTCTTCAGCAATCACTTGTTCGACAACTTGCATGCTCGCTTCGATATCCGGGATTGCTGCAGGATCGAGTGATAAGTTCACAGGGCTACGGCTGATTTTTCGAAGTTCAGATAGGCCAAGAAGTCCTGGCTTAAGTAATAAGTTCAACATGTTCTCTCCAGACATTAAAGGCGACGAAGTTCTTCGTTTAGCATAGGTAAATCAAGCTTCTGCTCTTTGGCACATTGCTTGGCAATATCGTAACCTGCATCAGCATGACGCATAACGCCGGTTGCTGGGTCATTGTGAAGTACGCGAGCAATACGCTGTGATGCATCTTCACTGCCGTCACAACAAATCACCATGCCTGAGTGTTGCGAGAAGCCCATACCAACGCCACCACCGTGGTGCAAAGAAACCCAAGTTGCGCCGCCCGCTGTGTTCAGAAGGGCATTCAATAGAGGCCAATCTGATACGGCATCTGATCCATCCATCATGCCTTCTGTTTCGCGGTTCGGGCTTGCTACTGAACCTGAATCTAGGTGGTCACGACCGATAACAACTGGTGCTTTCAGTTCGCCATTTTTCACCATTTCATTGAATGCTTGGCCTAAGCGTTCACGATCTTTCAAGCCAACCCAACAAATACGCGCTGGCAGGCCTTGGAACTGAATGCGTTCACGCGCCATATCTAGCCAGTTATGTAGATGTGGGTTGTCTGGAATCAGTTCTTTTACTTTTTGGTCTGTTTTGTAGATGTCTTCTGGGTCACCAGATAGTGCCGCCCAACGGAAAGGACCAATACCTTCGCAGAATAAAGGTCGAATATAAGCCGGAACGAAACCTGGGAAATCAAACGCGTTTTCTACGCCTTCTTCCAGTGCCATTTGGCGAATGTTATTACCGTAATCCACGGTCGCTGCGCCGCGGTATTGCAGGTCTAACATCGCTTGTACTTGAATCGCCATAGATTGCTTAGCGGCTTTCACCACTTTTGCTTCATCAATGGAGCGCTCTTGTGCGGCTTTCTCCATCGTCCAACCTTGCGGCAAGTAGCCGTTAAGAGGATCGTGGGCAGAGGTTTGGTCAGTCACCACATCAGGTGTGATATTGCGTTCAACTAACTCTGGGAAGACGTCTGCGGCGTTACCTAATAAGCCAACAGAGATTGGCGTGTCTGACTCTTTAATCATTGCCATCGCTTCATCTAAGCTGGTGGCTTTTTTGTCTACATAGCCAGTACGCAAGCGGTAGTCGATTCGTGATTCATCACACTCCACTGCGATCATTGAGAAGCCAGCCATCGTTGCAGCAAGAGGTTGAGCGCCGCCCATGCCACCAAGACCACCCGTTAGAACCCATTTGCCCTTCGCTTCACCTTGGAAGTGCTTCTTGGCAATCGCGACAAAGGTTTCGTAAGTACCTTGAACGATGCCTTGTGAACCAATGTAAATCCAGCTGCCTGCTGTCATTTGGCCGTACATCATCAAGCCTTCTTTATCGAGCTCGTTGAAGTGTTCCCAGTTCGCCCAGTGTGGAACAAGGTTCGAGTTAGCGATCAGTACGCGAGGTGCGTTTTTATGAGTCGGGAACACGCCCACAGGTTTACCTGATTGAACAAGTAAGGTTTGGTCGTCCTCTAAACGCTCTAATACTTCAACAATTTTGTCATAACATTTCCAATCACGTGCCGCGCGACCAATACCGCCATACACAACCAGTGCATGTGGGTGTTCTGCCACATCAGGGTCTAGGTTGTTCATCAGCATACGCAGTGGTGCTTCTGTTAACCAAGATTTAGCGCGCAAAGTGGTGCCGTGAGGTGCGCGAATTTCGCGAGTCGTGTCGAGACGAGGGTCACTGTTGTGGTGTTCCGTCATTTTGGAATTCCTTCTGTTTCACGTTATATCGTTGTAGTTGTAGTTGTAGTTGTAGTTATCGGTATAGCTGGATTAGTCGCTGGCCATTGCACTGGCAATATCCCAACATAAACGAGCCGCTAATCGAGCCGTTTGGCCATCGACGTCGTAGTCTGGGTTGTATTCCGCTATGTCCGCGATAATGAGTTTTTCACTGTGTTGGAAAATCTGTTCTAGAAAAGGAGCAAGCGCTTCATAGCTCACGCCTCTTGCCGCTGGTGCACTTACGCCCGGCGCAGTAGCTGCGGGGAAAACATCGAGATCAATGGTGAGATAGAGATAATCACACTCAACGATGAATTTTTGTAACTTAATCAGTTGAGCGACTTGATTCACTTGGGTCATGTTGCGGTCGTGTTCATACCACACGCCCAGTTGGTCAGCTTTGTTAAACAGCGCTTTGGTATTGCTGGCGGCACTCACACCAAGACAAGCGTAATGAAATGGCCATTGATGTGCGTGGCAGTAATCACTGATCTGGTTAAAAGGCGTGCCGGAGCTCGGTTTAACATCGGTGATGTCGCTTTCAAATTCACGAAGATCAAAGTGAGCATCAAAATTAACGATGCCGATCTTAGGATTGTGTTCTGATTGAATTTTATTTAGGTGCTCAGCGAGACCTTGGAACGTTGCCCAAGCCACCTCGTGACCACCGCCAAGGGTAATCACTTTGTTGGTTGCTAAGGCATTGGCAATCACAGAAGCACACTGTTTTTGGCTGACTTCTAATTGACCATCATTGCACTCGATATCACCAAGATCGGCGATGTGTGCGTCACTGTGCCAAGCCATATTCGCCAACGCTTGGCGTATCAAGTTAGGTGCTTGTTTCGCGCCCACGCGTCCTTTATTTCTTGCAACACCGGCATCGCTGGCAAAGCCTACCAAGGCGATATCACCGTCAGTCAGCTTGTCACTTAACTCACTACTTTGCACTTGCTTGGTAATGTGATGAACGCGAGTACCGAGTGCGCCATCTTCAAGATCATTACGTCCGGTCCACACAAAGTTATGCACGGTTGTTGCGTTCTCTTGGATACCGTTGGATTTAGATTGAGTCATGACACACCTCGCCATTAACAATGCGTTTATGCAGGTGAGGAACACCGACTTGATAGCTTAGATCTGCAGGGTGGTCGATGTTCCAGATAGCCAAATCTGCGGCATAACCGATTTCGACTTTGCCTTTGGTTTGTGACTCACCAATGGCAGCCGCCGCGTTACAAGTTACACCGCGTAGCGCTTCTTCAGGCGTCGTACCAAACAGGGTGCAGCTCATGTTCATCATCAGCGTTAAGTCTGCAAAGGGAGATGTGCCGGGGTTTAGGTCGGTCGCGATCGCCATTGGGATTTTGTGTTCACGAAGTAAAGCAATAGGTGGCTGTTGAGTCTCTTTCAAGAAGTAGAAAGCCCCGGGTAATAAGGTGGCGACTGTGCCTGATTCTGCCAGTGCTTTTACTCCGGTTTCATCAAGGTATTCAACATGGTCGACAGAGAGTGCACCGTATTTAGCTGCGAGCGCACTGCCGCCCATATTTGAAAGTTGTTCAGTGTGACCTTTAATCGCTAGCCCATGTGCTTTGGCAGCTGCAAATACACGTTCGGTTTGTTCTAAGTTGAAGCCGATAGATTCGCAGAACACGTCAACGGCATCGGCGAGCCCTTGCTCTGCAGCTTTAGGAATGATCTCTTGGCAAACCAGATCTATGTAACGATCGGGCTGCTCTTTATATTCTGGTGGTACAGCATGGGCAGCGAGGAGAGTAGTGGTGATCTTAATACGACGATGATTTTCTAACGCTTTAGCCGCGCGTAACATCTTGAGTTCATCATCAAGCGTTAAACCATAGCCAGATTTTACTTCGATGCTGGTTACGCCACTTCTTAGCAGGCCATCGAGTCTAGGTAGTGCCATTTCAACCAGTTCAGACTCTTGTGCTACGCGTGTTGCAGTGACTGTCGCAAGAATCCCGCCGCCTTGTTTGGCGATGTCGGTGTAAGAGATACCATTCAAACGCTGTTCAAATTCGTTGGCGCGATTGCCTGCAAATACGAGGTGAGTGTGGCAATCAATCAGACCTGGGGTGACGAGCTTGTTCTTGCAATCATAGGTGATGTAATCCTCAGAGTTATCAGTGCTCGGTTGTTCTACTTCAGAAGCAAGTACGCCTTGGTTTGAACAAGAGATGGACACGATTTTACCGCTTTCGATAACGATATCTTGAGGGGAAGAGGGCTGATAACCGTCGGATCCCGAACTCATGGAGACCACTCGTGCGTTTTTGAGGATCAAATTCATAATCACCTAGATCTTTGCTAAATATTAAATGTATATACAAATAAATAGGCTAAACGCTGACCCGAATCAAGTTGATGTTGCAAAAATGTGATCGGCGATCAGGATGATGTTCTTTAATCTAGAAGTATCTTGGAGCTTAATTTGTACTTAGAGCCAGGATGGTAGAGTAATGCAAAGCTGATGAGACGTTCTTTACTCCATGTTCTTCTATTCAAAAGAAGGCAAGGCTCTGATTCAGAAAGCTTTAGTGACGTTCTAATTTGAGAGTCCGGAATAATAGCTTCAACCGTGTGTTCGATCGCACTCAACGGGCAGCTTTTTGAAAGGTATTCGTTGGGTGTAGAGGTTGAAAAGTCTTGCTCTAGGTATTTTGGAGCGGCTTGAGAATTCACCCAGCGCGCTTCCAGTTGTATCGGCGTATTGTCGGCAAAGTGTATGATTTCACTATAGAACACTTCTGCGTTAATCATCACACCTAACCGTGTAGCCGTGCTTTCATCAGCCTTGATGCTATCGTGCTTGATAACTTCGCTAGTATACGTTTGGCCTCGGTCTTTGATTTCTTGCGCGATGTTGTTGATATCAAGCAGTGGAGATTGCGCTTTTTCGTCTGGTTCACAAACAAAAGTACCTAGTCTTGGTTTCCTGATTAGCTTGCCTTCAGACACAAGATCTCGAATGGCTTTGTTGACCGTCATTCTACTCACATTGAACTGCTCTGTGAGTTCGAGTTCGGTGGTGATTTGATAACCCACCGGCCAGTGACCATTGGTGATTTTGTCGTCTATGAACTGTTTTATCTGAAGGTAGAGCGGCGCTTTCGACATAATGAAACCTTATTTGACTATACAAATAGAGTAACGGATTTTTTCATGATTTCAACATTTCCTCGGGCAATGTGACCTTATTCAACATAGATGGGGCAAATTGCTTGATTCTGTGAGGCAAGTGTCGCAAATTGTCACGCAATAACTATTCGTAAATCAAATAATTAGAAAGGGAAATAATATGTTTAAGAAATTGAAGGCCTCGTTGGGCATTGGTGCAGCAAAGGTTGATACCGTCTTAGATAATATTGACGTTTTCCAAGGTGGCGAGTTGTCTGGTAACGTTCACATCATTGGTGGCGACGTTGAGCAACAAATCGACCTGATTAACTTGGTTCTCAACACAGAAGTGAAAGTGGAAACAGAAGACAGCACCAGCTACGAAACCTTTTCACTTGGCCGTATTCAAGCCGTAGAGCCGTTCGTGATTCAACCCGGCGAAACTAAGTTGGTGCCATTCCGTCTTAAGCTAAATGATGAAACGCCAGTGACTGCGTTGAACGCAAAAATGAACCAGTGCCATGTTTGGGTAGAAACCAACCTAGATATTGGCTTCGCGATTGGCCCTAAAGACCGTGACTTTATCTCCGTACACCCACTGCCAACAGTCGCTAAAATCATCCAAGGTGTGGAAGCATCGGGCATGGCAATGGTGAAGGCAGACGTAGAGAAGGGCTTCTTAAAAGGCGATAGCTTTGCTTCTCGCTCAGGCTGTTACCAAGAGATTGAGTTTCGCAGCGGCGGCTTTATGAATAACAAAGAGATTGAACTGTCATTCATAGTAGATGGTTCTATGGTTCACTGCTTAGCCGAAATTGACCGCTCACTGAGCTTCCGCGGTGACCAATATATTTCATTTAGCTTACCTGCTAATGCTGCTGATTCAGATATTCGCAATGCAGTTTCAAGAATCATGAGTGCGTAGTTGCCTCTCTGTTAGTAGTGTCTTTCTATTAATAGGTTCAATATGATTTCTAAAGCCGAACTTAAACGTTCGGCTTTTTTGTATTGTAGATAAAGCCAACGAATTAATGATTGAGCTATGGGTAAGGCGTTAGAAGGATCTATATAGAAGAGACATTTCAGTCATATAGTTTTTGTGGTGCTACGGGACTAACATTGTCATTTCATATTATTTCGTTACAATGTTCGGCTACTCACAGATGTGGCATCTGTATTTGCTTCTATGTGGGTATATTTATTATGCATATATCCCCAATCAGCGTACTCGTTGATTGAAAGACATATATTAAACATTTTCATGTGTTGCTTGGTGTGCAACACCACTGTAAAGGACAAATAATGCCAATTATTACTCTTCCTGACGGTAGTCAGCGTCAATTTGACAACCCTGTATCAACTCTAGATGTTGCCCTATCAATCGGTCCTGGTCTTGCGAAAGCTACCATTGCTGGTCGTGTAGACGGCGAGCGTGTTGATGCTTGTGATCTTATCGAAAACGATGCAAGCCTAGAAATCATCACAGCTAAAGATGAAGTTGATGGCCTTGAGATCGTTCGTCACTCTTGTGCTCACCTTTTAGGCCACGCGGTTAAGCAGCTTTTTCCAGAGGCGAAAATGGCGATCGGTCCTACTATCGATAACGGTTTCTACTACGATATCGATCTTGAGCACTCTCTAACGCAAGACGATCTAGAAAAGATCGAAAAGCGCATGAAAGAGCTAGCGAAGACCAAATACCAGGTTGTTAAGAAGAAAGTTAGCTGGCAGGAAGCGCGCGACGCATTCGAAGCTCGCGGCGAGACTTACAAGATTGAAATCTTGGACGAGAACGTTTCTAAAGACGATCGTCCAGGCCTGTACCATCACGAAGAATACATCGATATGTGTCGTGGTCCACACGTGCCTAACATGAGCTTCTGCCAGCACTTCACTCTACTTAACGTAGCGGGTGCATACTGGCGTGGTAACAGTGACAACAAGATGCTTCAACGTATCTACGGCACTGCATTCCACGACAAGAAGGCACTTAAAGCTCACCTTGTGCGCCTAGAAGAAGCGGCTAAACGTGACCACCGTAAAATCGGTAAAGCGCTTGACCTATTCCACATGCAGCAAGAAGCACCAGGCATGGTGTTCTGGCACCACAACGGTTGGACTATCTTCCGTGAGCTAGAAGTATTTATTCGTCAAAAACTGACTGAGTACGATTACCAAGAAGTTAAAGGCCCATTAATGATGGACCGTGTTCTTTGGGAACGCTCTGGTCACTGGGATAAGTACGCTGAAGCGATGTTCACTACTTCTTCAGAGAACCGTGAATACGCTATCAAGCCAATGAACTGTCCTGGTCACGTTCAAATCTTCAACCAAGGTTTGAAATCTTACCGTGATCTACCGCTACGTATGGCTGAGTTCGGCTCATGTCACCGTAATGAGCCGTCTGGCGCACTTCACGGCATTATGCGTGTTCGTGGCTTCACTCAAGATGATGCTCACGTATTCTGTACTGAAGACCAAGTTCAACAAGAAGTTAAAGCTTGTATTGAAATGGTTTACGATACTTACACAACTTTCGGCTTCGAAAGCATCGTTGTTAAGCTATCTACTCGTCCAGAACAGCGTGTAGGTTCAGACGAAATGTGGGACCGTGCAGAGGCTGACCTTAAGCAAGCGCTAGAGGCAATGGACATTGCATACGAGATTCAAGAAGGCGAGGGTGCGTTCTACGGACCTAAGATTGAATTTACTTTGCATGATTGTTTGGACCGCGCTTGGCAATGTGGTACAGTGCAGCTCGATTTTGCATTACCAGAACGTTTAGGTGCTACTTACGTAGGTGAAGATAACGAGCGTCACACGCCAGTTATGATCCACCGCGCGATTTTAGGTTCACTAGAACGCTTCATTGGTATTCTTATTGAAGAATACGCTGGCTTCTTCCCAACGTGGTTGGCGCCAGAACAAGCAGTTGTAATGGGCATTACAGACAAACAGTCTGAATATGTACAAGAAATTACGAAAAAACTGCAAAAAAGTGGATTTAGAGTCAAAGCAGACTTGAGAAATGAGAAGATTGGCTTTAAAATCCGCGAACATACTTTGAAACGTGTACCGTTCATGCTTGTGTGTGGTGACCAAGAAATGGAAGCCGGCGAAATTGCAGTACGTACACGTAAAGGTAAGGACCTTGGCAAATTTAAAGTGGATGACTTTATTTCATACATCCAAGCCGAGGTTTCAAGCCGTAAGCTCAATCTGGAGGAATAGCTATTAAAGGCGGAAGACGTGGCCAACAACCGGCCAAACAAAACCAGCACCGTTTAAACGGTGACATTCGTGGCGTTCGTGAAGTGCGTCTAACTGGCGCAGACGGCGAAGCTGTTGGTGTAGTATCAATCGCTGAAGCGATGGAAGCTGCAAATGAAGCTGGTATGGATCTTGTAGAGATCAGCCCTAACGCCGAGCCGCCAGTTTGTCGTGTGATGGACTACGGTAAGTTCCTCTTCGAGAAGAGCAAAGCTGCGAAAGAGCAGAAGAAGAAGCAAAAGCAGGTTCAGATCAAGGAAATTAAATTCCGACCTGGAACTGATATTGGAGACTATCAGGTAAAACTACGCAACCTGACTGGTTTCCTAGAAGACGGCAACAAAGTGAAGGTAACAATTCGCTTCCGTGGCCGCGAAATGGCTCACCAAGAAATCGGTGTTGACGTTCTTAATCGTTTGAAAGCGGATACTGAAGAATTTGCAGTAGTCGAATCTTTCCCAACGAGAATTGAAGGTCGCCAGATGATCATGGTGTTGGCCCCTAAAAAGAAGTAATTAACGGCTTTGCAAGTAATTAAACCCTGCAGCCTCAGGTTGCGGGGTTTTATTCGCCCTAATTACTATGTTATTAACAACTCAACAATGCGGAGTTATTCATCATGCCTAAGATGAAAACCAACAAAGGTGCTGCTAAGCGTTTCCAGAAAACTGCTGGTGGTATTAAGTTTAAGCACGCTGGTAAACGTCACATCCTGACTAAGCGTACTACTAAGAACAAGCGTCAGCTACGTCCGAACTCGATCCTTCCTAAATGTGAAGTTGCTCAAGTTCTACGTATGATGCCATACGCTTAATTCTTTTTAGTTTATAAATTCGTTTAGTTTAGGAGAAGCATAATGCCTCGCGTAAAACGTGGTGTACAAGCTCGTGCACGTCATAAGAAAGTTCTAAAACAAGCTAAAGGTTACTACGGAGCACGTTCACGTGTTTACCGCGTAGCTTTCCAAGCAGTTACCAAAGCTGGTCAATACGCTTACCGTGACCGTCGCAACAAGAAACGTCAATTCCGTCAACTTTGGATTGCACGTATCAACGCGGCATCTCGTCAAAATGGTCTATCTTACAGCCGTTTCATCAATGGCCTTAAGAAAGCATCTATCGAGATCGACCGTAAGATTCTTGCTGACATCGCAGTATTCGACAAAGCAGCATTTGCTGTTCTAGTTGAAAAAGCGAAAGCATCTCTATAATTTAGAGTTAGCTTAAAGGTTTAAGAAAAGGAGAACTTCGGTTCTCCTTTTTTATTGCCTGCAATTTGGCTTTGTCATATTCTCTCGCATCTCGCATCTCGCATCTCGCATCTCGCATCTCGCATCTCGCCCCTAATTTTTATTCGCTTGAACACGCATTCTGGTATATAAACATCTACCTAACCTTTAAATGTTAAGCGACCGAAATAAATGACCGCACCGACTACTATGACGTTCTTCGAACGTTTTGAAACTGACATCCTTTCTGGCAAGAAGACGATTACTATTCGCGATGAATCTGAGCGCGACTACCTGCCAGGCAGTGTTGTGGAAGTATCAACGCTAGAGCAAGGACGTGTGTTCTGTAACCTTAAGATTATCAGCGTTGAGCCCATTTTGTTTGATGACTTAGGTGAGTTCCATGCTCAGCAAGAGAACATGACACTGCAAGTACTGAAAGACGTGATTCAAGACATCTACCCAGGTATTTCTCAGCTGTATGTGGTTTCTTACGAGCTTGTGTAGCCCGCTTTAAATAGAATTTGTTGATCAATACTGCGTCTAACGCAGAGCAATGATAAAGGGAAGCCACAATGAGTGAATTACAGAGCGAAACAGTTCAGCAAATTTTGCTTCAACTTTATTGTCGTGAGCAAAATGAGCAGCCGTTAATCTCTAGAACTGATCTCGACATTGCTCTTTATGATAGCGAAGGCTTTCTAGCGTGGCGTGATACCAAGCGTGACTTCATTGTCAGTGATATCGAGAATCGAGTTTGGGTGAAGAGCTGTCCCGGCGGTTACATCACTGAAGTGCACTTCAATGCTGACGGTTCTTTGATTGAATATCGTTTGTTCGACCGATTTGAAACAACAGGGCAGTGGCAACTAAAAGATGGTTTGTTACACGTCGAGATTCTGAAGGGTGAGAACCGCTACCAGTTTGCTGTTGTGGCTCGTGCTGATCTTAATATTCACTCTGCATTGGAATATAAAAATGGTGAGCTGCACTCGTATCTGAAATTGGTGCAGGCTGAGCGTTAATCCCTTTTAGCCAACCTTGCTTGTCCATTAAAATTAGTGATATTCCAAGAACAACAAAGCCAACAGTGATGTTGGCTTTGTTGTTTTCAATTCGACCGAGTACTTCTAATCAACGCGCTATTAAGCCATTAAGCTTTGAAGTTCGCTAGTTGACTATAAAGCTCGCTGTCTTGATCTTGCTTTGCACAAATCGTCAGTAGGTCTTCAATAAAGTACTTTAATGCGCGAGCTTCGATACGACGAATGCCTTGTTGCTGTGCTTCAGTTAGGTAGCCGTAGATAGTTGCCGCTCCAAAGTCGCCAAAGATCATCTGACCTTGTTCATTAACCAAAGTGTTGTGAGCGTATAGATCACCATGACAGACCTTGTTGGCATGAAGGTGTTCAAACACATCAATCATCTGCTCTGTAATGCTATTGATTTGAGCAATTGAAAGCTCGAAGCTTTCGTTGAAGGTATCACGAGTGCAGCTTTCAAGAGTAGGGGGCAAACCTAGGTTGTAATAGTTGCTTGGGATAAGCTCCATCACCAATGCAAGGTAATCTTGCTCGTCCACTTGGGCGATAGACTTTACTAGGTTGCTATGATGACCAGCCTGCAGACACGCTTCGAGTTCATCGTGTGGGTAACCGTCGCTTGTCACTTCTCCTTTAAATACTTTTACAGCGACTTCCTGTGGGAAATCAAAATCGCCGTTCAACCAGTTAGCATGTGAAATTACGCCAGATGCCCCCTGACCAAGTACTTGATTCAGTGAGTAGCATTGCGAGCTTACAGCAGGCACGCTATCTAAGCTGCTAGGGTGTTTGCAAAACGGGTTACCCGCAAACGCTAGCCAAGCCAGTTTTGGTAGCTTGATAAGGAACTCAGGGAATTCAGTCAACTGGTTTGCAGACAGGCGAATTAGCTCAAGGCTTGATAGGTTTTCCATGCTTTCTGGTAACACGCGAATCTTGTTACCCGCCAATGCCAGTTTCTGTAGTCGTGGTCTTTCACCTAGTGAGCTTGGCAGAATCTCAATTTCATTGTCGGTCAGGATCAACCAACGCAGTTGAGTAGGCAGAGATTGCTCGCTAACGGTTTTGATTTGATTGGTTTTGAAGCCAACCATTTCAAGCTTAGGAAGTGACCCCAGAACATCAGGCAGGTGCGTAAACAGGTTATTCGACGCGAAGATAATACGCAGGTTAGTTAGCTTTGATAACTCGGCTGGTAGGTCTGACAGCTGATTACCTGAAAGGTCTAGGATCTCAAGAGAATCTGCAAGCTCTATGATTTCTAGAGGAAACTCGGTGAGACTTTCCGACAGTTTTAAGCGCTTAATACCTTTAAGTTGCCCTGATTTTAATTGTTCTAGAGTATGCAAACCTTAGCCTTATGAATAGATGTTCGAGGCGCGTAGTTTACTTGTCTCAATCAAGAAAGGCGAGTATCCGGAAGAATACTCGCTTAACTAAACTAAGTGAACGAATTTACGAAGGTTAAAGCTGGATATGGTTTTGGCTAACGCCGACCTCCTCAACAAAATCGCTATCATGACTGACCAAGATGAATGCGCCTTGGTATTCACGCAGAGCCGAAGCCAATATTTGCTTCGAGTCGATGTCTAGGTGATTGAATTGTGTTCAAATAATTAAAGCGCCTGTGTGGCGCTTTAGTGATCATTATTGGAAATAAATTGAATCTAGAATTTATATTTTTTGGTTTAGGGTTTAGGGTTTAGGGTTTAGGGTTTAGAGCTTAGAGCTTAGAGCTTAGAGCTTAGAGCCTTGGGCTTAAAGCTAAAGCTACTTGGTTTGCCCACCAACGGCGCGCCAACACATATCAAAGCTATCGTTGATGTACTTCGATGTTTGCTCTGGTGGAGACTCGCTTTGTTCAATCAGCCAGTTTGCATAAATCAGAAAGTGGCTATGAATGAAGTGTCTAACAAGGTTAATGTCCAACACCATCAATTCACCATCTTGTTGCCCTTTCAAAATGATCTCGTCTAGCGATGCGAACATCTGTGAAACAATCACTTCTCGAGTTTGAGTCGTTGGGTCGAAATGAACATTGGTGAAGAACTTCATCGCAACCGGATTCTCTAATGCCCACTCAATTCCTGTGATCCACATGAACTTAAAGGTTTGGTAGCGATCTTCTACAGCCACATCAGTGTGCGGTTGAAGGGTCGAGAATAGCTCTAGCTTCAGCTCGCGAAACAGTTCATCAATCAATAGAGATTTATTCTCGAAGTGGTGGAACAACGTCGCTTTTGCCACGCCGGCTGTTTTCGCTATTTGTCCGGTAGATGTGCCCTCTAGCCCTTGTTGAGAGAAGAGCAGGAGTGCAGTATCTAGGATTTTTTGTCTTTTCGTAATCATCTATTAAGTACTTTGAACAGAAGCTTTTTAATTGGGTTGTTGTAAGGAGGGTGCATTAACTTGGTGAAGTTAATTTTTCCTCTACTTAGAACAGTTTTGGCATGGCTAAAGGTCTTGAAGCCTTCAATGCCGTGGTAGTGTCCCATGCCTGAAGGGCCAATGCCACCGAACGGCGCATCTTCTGCAGCCACGTGTACTAGAGAGTCGTTAATACAAACACCGCCAGAATGCGTGTTCGATAAGAACTGATCTTGGATCTGTTTATCATGACTCATCAGGTATAGAGCAAGTGGACGTTCTCTGGTTGTGATGTAGTTAATCGCTTCTTCAATAGAATCATAAGGCACGATAGGCAGAACAGGGCCAAACAACTCTTCTTGCATTGCGATCATATCTTCGTTCACTTCTGTTAGAAGGTGTGGCGTCATTCTGTGGTTCACATCGTCCTGTGCTTGCTCGGTTACCGTGTAAATAACCGCGCCTTTGGCTTGTGCGTCTTCAATGACATCTTTCAAGCGATTGTATTGGCGCATGTTGATCACTGAGGTTAAGTCTTTGCTCTCAATACCGGCTTTATAAAGCTTCTTGAAATAACGCTTATAGGCTGTGATGAACTCGTCTGATTTTTCTCGCGGCAATAAGATGTAATCGGGCGCCACACAAATCTGGCCAGCGTTTAAGCTTTTTGCAAACAGGATGCGTTCAACGGCGTCAGCCACATCAAAGTCGGGAGCAATAATCGTTGGAGACTTGCCGCCTAACTCCAAAGTTACTGGCGTTAAGTTGTCGGCTGCTGCTCTCATGACGTGCTTACCCACAGAGGTCGAGCCTGTGAAAAGGATATGGTCAAACGGCAGTTGGCTAAATTTAGCGGAAACATCCGCTTCGCCTTCGATAATCGCGACTTGATCTTCACTAAAGCCTTCGGCCAGCATGGTTTTCAAAACTCGGTTGGTCGCAGGAGTAAACTCGGACATCTTGAGCATTGCAGTGTTGCCCGCCGCTAACGCAGTGATGAGAGGACCTAAAGAGAGCATTATAGGAAAGTTCCAAGGAACGATAATGCCTACAACGCCTACCGGTTGATAGTGAACAGTGATCTTCGCTGGTGTTAGCATCAAGCCTGCTTTTCTACGAGATGGCTTCAACCATTTCTTAAGGTTCTTATCACTGTAATTAATTTGGTGAAGAGAAGGGGTGATATCAGCAATCAAGCTGTCGTGCTTTGCTCGATGGCCATAATCTTCAGATACTGCCTCAATCAATTGCTCTTGATAGCGCATTAACAACGCTTTTAATACTGAGAGGTTTTCTCTTCTCTGCTCAAGCGTAGGATTAACGTTATTGCGGTAGTGATCTTTTTGTCGGTTGAACATTTGATCCATGTCGTTGGTGCTCGACGTGTTTGGTTCAAGGTCTAGATTATGGCTCATAGTATCCCCTAAATTCGAATGCTGACCGATTGGTTGGTCAGTTAAAATTACAAGAAGATTGAACCGAATACAAGATATGCGCGAGAAAAGTTCAAAAATTGAGCGGTTACAACATTGAAGTGAGCGAGTTCTAGTAGGAAGAATGAAGTGTTTATCGGCATCGAATCGCGGGACACAAGCTGTGTTGGTGATAGCGAGAGTTCAGATTGTGAAGTGCTTATATTTGTCACAACTCTGACTTAACCTCACTCAATTTACTAAAAATCTTTTGGTTTCTGCACATTTTTTCTCCCTAATTTAATGCGCTTCAGCCTGTTTTTTACCCTAAAACCTTGTAATTCCTTACCTGTCATTTTAAGTCGATCTGTCGATAAAAAAACGTAATCGTCACCACAAATATCAATGGTTGGACTCGCTCTTAATAATATCGGTTAATGCAGCCAACAAATCGTTTTTGAACGCTTTTTGTTGGGTTATACCTCGCTATTCCAAAGAGGTATCTTCTGTCGATGGCCCTATAGTGTGAGGTCTCTAGAATTGGAAAATTCGGTTAATTTGGAACGCATCCGTGCTGAGTATAATGTAAAGTACTGGAGCCAAGGTTTTTATGGAATTGATGATAACGGTGAGGTGTATGTTTCACCGAGCGAGACGGATCATCAAGTCCCACTAAGTAAGATCGTAAAACAGTTAGAGCAAAGAAATATTGGTTTGCCTGCTCTTGTGCGTTTTCCTCAAATCGTGCATCAACGTGTGCACAATATCTGTAACGCATTCAACCAAGCGATCGACGAATATCAGTACGATAACCGTTACCTACTTGTTTACCCGATTAAAGTTAACCAACAGAAAGAAGTGGTTGACGAGATCTTAGCGAGCCAAGCTCAATTAGAGCAGAAGCAGCTTGGTTTAGAGGCGGGCAGCAAGCCTGAACTATTAGCGGTATTGGCACTGGCTCAAAAAGCGAGCTCGGTGATCGTGTGTAACGGTTACAAAGACAGAGAATACATCCGTCTTGCTCTTATTGGCGAAAAGCTGGGTCATAAAGTATTTATCGTTCTAGAGAAGCTATCTGAGCTTGATCTTGTTCTTTCTGAAGCGAAAGCGCTTGGCGTGAAACCTCGTTTAGGTTTACGTATTCGTCTTGCATCTCAAGGTGCAGGTAAATGGCAAGCAAGTGGTGGCGAGAAGTCGAAATTCGGTTTGTCTGCATCACAAGTATTGACCGTTATTGAACGCTTGAAAGCAGAAGACCAGCTGGATGTTCTAGAGCTAGTACACTTCCACCTTGGCTCGCAAATGGCGAATATTCGTGATGTGCGAAATGGTGTGAGTGAAGCAGCTCGTTTCTACTGTGAACTGCGTGATATTGGCGCTCAACTGAAGTTCTTAGATGTTGGTGGTGGCTTGGCAGTCGATTACGACGGCACGCGTAGCCAATCTTCAAACTCAATGAATTACGGCTTGCTTGAGTACGCTCGTAACATCGTGATGACAGTAGGGGATATTTGTAAACTCTACAATCAGCCACAACCTGTGATTATTTCGGAGTCTGGTCGCTCACTGACTGCGCACCATGCTGTGTTGATCACCAACGTGATTGGTACTGAAAGCTACTCACCGGAAGATATGGCTGCGCCAGAAGCAGACGCACCACTGTTGCTAAACAACATGTGGAAGAACTTCTTAGAGCTCGATGTTGGTAATGATGACCGTGCGTTGATTGAGATCTATAACGACACTCAGAGCGATATTGCAGAAGCGCACAACCAATTTGCGACCGGTATGCTGAATCTTCAGCATCGTGCTTGGGCAGAGCAAATGTCTTTGCGTATTAACTACGAGCTTAGCACTCGCATGAGCACAAAGAACCGTTACCACCGTCCAATTTTGGATGAGTTGAGCGAGCGTTTAGCGGACAAGTTCTTCGTGAACTTTTCACTATTCCAGTCATTGCCAGATGCTTGGGGTATTGATCAGGTGTTCCCTGTATTGCCACTGAGCGGTTTAGATAATGCGGATGAGCGTCGTGCTGTGGTGTTGGACATCACTTGTGACTCTGACGGTACGATTGACCAGTATGTTGATGGTCAAGGCATTGAAACAACATTGCCAGTGCCAGCGTGGAACCCAGATGAACCATACCTAATGGGCTTCTTCCTAGTAGGCGCGTACCAAGAGATCTTGGGCGATATGCATAACCTATTTGGTGATACGCACAGTGTTGTGGTGAATGTTGATGAAAGCGGAGAAGCGAACATTGACTACATCAACGAAGGCGACACAGTAGAAGACATGATGCGTTACGTTCATATCGATATGGATCTAATTCGTCAGAACTACAAAGAATTAGTAACGGCGAAAGTACCAGCGCAAGAGCAGCAAAGCGTACTTGAAGAGTTAGAGCAAGGCTTGATGGGTTACACCTATCTTGAGGATTTTTAATGAACGATCTATTTACCAAACCAGATTACTCGCTGTATTCCAATGCGATGACGTTTATGCGTCGTCCATTGGTACAGAACCCAATTGATAACGATGCTGATGTGGTTGTGTTGGGCGTGCCGTTAGATATGGCGACGTCTGGTCGACCGGGTGCTCGTATGGGCCCTGATGCGATTCGTCGTGCGTCTGTAAACTTGGCGTGGGAAGGCAAAAAATTTCCTTGGGACTTCAATGTATTTGAACATACCTCGGTGATTGATGCTGGCGATCTTGTGTTTGATTGCGGTGATGCTGAAGATTTAACTCAGCGTTTAGAAGCGGCTGCTGATGCGATTCTAAACAGTGGTAAAACTTTGTTAGGTTTAGGTGGCGATCACTTCATTACACTGCCTTTGTTAAGAGCATACGGCAAGAAGTTCGGTGAGATGGCTCTGATTCACTTCGACGCGCACACTGACACTTACAGTCAGGGCAGTCGTTACGATCACGGTACTATGTTCTACCATGCGCCAAATGAAGGTTTAATTTCGCCTGAACATTCAGTGCAAATTGGTATTCGTACAGAGTACAAGCAGGAAGGACACGGCTTTAACGTTATTAACGCGATGCAAGCGAACGACATGAGCGTGGACGAGATCATTGCTCAAGTGAAAGGCATTGTTGGTGATAAGCCAGTTTACCTAACGTTTGATATCGATTGTCTGGATCCTGCTTTTGCTCCGGGTACAGGTACTCCGGTATGCGGCGGTTTGAATTCAGATAAAGTTCTGAAAATTATCCGTGGTTTTCAGGGCATCAACATGGTTGGTATGGACGTTGTAGAAGTTTCTCCAGCGTATGACCAAAGTGAGATTACAGCATTGGCTGGTGCAACTATCGCACTTGAGCTGCTTTATGTTTGGACGGCAAATCGCCTCGCTAAATCATAGTGTTTGATTGTTAAAAGCGTAACGCTACATACTGATTTTAAAGCCCACTAAGTTTCAACTTAGTGGGCTTTTTTTTGTCACTTCCAGAAAACAACCTGTGACCAAATTGAAGAGGGGAGCTGTTGTTTATCAGTTGGTTAAAATTCCGACATATACATTTTATGCAACTTATTTTATTGTTTTTGATACAAACTCCACCACCTATCCTCTGGTTATTGTCTCACAAATGGTAATTACTTCTGCTTTACTGTTGACGTATAGAAAGCCTCAATCAATACCCCATGTTTGCTAATGATTTATCAACTTTATTGCTGTATATATTATAAATAATGAGGTGTAATTATATTGTGAATTTATTTGCATATAAATCAATACCATACTAACTTTTAACTAAGTTATTCAAACTCCAACAAGAATCCCTCGGTTTGTGAAAAGGCGCCTCTTAGCACAGACATGGCATTTTTTATGGGGAAGACTAGTCTTAAGAGTAAGTAAACTATAAAAAAACAGGTGAATACTTTCTCATTTCAGGCCAGTTAGGCGTAACAATGGATTGTCATTGATGAGAGCTAAGTATGTATTCAAGTGAAACCTGAAATTGTTATTACCAATAATTTTCACAGCGCTCGAGAGCAGTGTTTTGTGACTACGGGGGATATATGGATATCGAAGTTTCACGCCAGGTTGCTGTAGTTGAGGCAGTTAGTGGACATGTTGTGGTCGTTAAGCCAGACGGCAGCGCAAGAAAAATTTCAATTGGCGATATCATCCGTGAAAATGAGATCGTGATTACGGCCAACAAGTCAGAACTTGTATTAGGTGTGCAGAATGATTCAATTCCAGTTGCAGAGAATTGTGTCGGTTGTATTGATGAAAATGCTGCATGGGTAGACGCCCCAATAGCCGGTGAGGTTAATTTTGACTTACAGCAAGCGGACGCAGAAACCTTCACCGAAGACGACCTTGCTGCAATTCAAGAAGCCATTTTAGGTGGTGCCGATCCGACTCAAATCCTAGAGGCAACGGCCGCTGGTGCTGGACAAGGTTCTGCAAACTCCGGCTTTGTCACTATTGATTACAACTACACACAGACTCAGCCATCGACATTCTTTGAAACCGCTGGTCTAGCAGAACAAACGGTTGATGAAGACAGAGAAGAGTTCAGGTCGATCACTCGTTCATCAGGCGACCAATCAATCAGTGAAGCTCTTACTGAAGGCTCGATATCTGATAATACTTATCCTCAATCTATCACGACGACAGAAACTATCATTGCTGGTAGTTTAGCGCTCTCCCCTGATTCTTTTGTTCCAGAAGCACTGTCTCTCGCTTCGCTACTCACAGAGCTAAACAGTGATATTACTTCAAGTGGTCAACCCGTTACGTTTACTTATGATGCGGCGACGAACTCTATCATTGGTGTTCAAGGCACCGATGAAGTATTACGCATCGACATCGATGTTGTTAGTGTTGGAAACAACGCTGAGCTTTCATTGACCACAACGATTTCTCAACCAATTGATCACGTAACGTCTGTTGGTGGCGGTCAGGTTTCCTATACAGGCGATCAAATTAACATCACTTTTGATATTCAAGGTGAAGACACCGCCGGAAACCCATTAGCAACACCAATTAATGCGCAAGTTGCCGTGGTTGATGGGGGCGATCCGTCTGCTGAAAGTGTGAATATCAGTAACGTAGAAACTATCAGTGCAGCAATTGAAGGAACGTTCTCCAATATTGGTAGTGATAATCTTCAATCAGCTGTATTTGATGCTGGTGCACTGGACCAGTTTGATGGGTTGCTCAGCGATAATCAAAATACGCTTGCAAGGCTATCTGATGATGGGACAACGATCACTTTGTCCATTCAAGGCCGAGGTGAGGTTGTTCTTACTATCTCGCTAGATACCGATGGTACTTATAAATTCGAGCAGTTTAATCCAATAGAACAAGTGGGTACCGATTCACTGACGTTCGATTTACCTATAACTATTACCGATTTCGACCAAGATGTTGTAACCAATAACATCAACATTGTTATCTCTGATGGCAATAGCCCAGTCATTACCAATGTTGACAGTATTAGTGTCGATGAAGCAGGCATCATTGGCGGCTCACAAGAGGGCACGGCGGCAGTGTCTGGCAGCGGCAGTATTACCGCGGATATTTTTGAAAGTGACATCATCGACCATTATGAACTTGAACCGGCAGAATTTAATACCGGTGGCAGCTTAGTTTCAAATGGCGAGGCGGTGCTACTCGAGTTGGTTGATGAAACCAACGGTGTAAGAACTTACGAAGGTTATGTTGAGGTCAATGGTTCGAGAATTACGGTCTTTGACGTTAAAGTCGATAGCCCGTCATTGGGGAACTATGAGTTTAATCTTTATGAAGAACTTTCTCATCAAGGCGCTGAAGATGCGCTGCTAACTTTTGCATTTCCAATTTATGCCGTTGATGCGGATGGAGATCGTTCTGCACTA
Organism: Vibrio sp. 10N.247.311.14; assembly: GCF_041467715.1. Lineage (NCBI taxonomy): Bacteria > Pseudomonadati > Pseudomonadota > Gammaproteobacteria > Vibrionales > Vibrionaceae > Vibrio > Vibrio sp. 10N.247.311.14. Next base: position 4,885 of record NZ_JBFSVE010000005.1, on the reverse strand, counting down.
TCTGGCGGTTCGAGTACACCAGAAGCCGCAGAGATTCTCGTTAATGTCACAGATGATGTTGTTGAGCTAGTTGATAAAGTTGAGTCAGTCACGGAACCGACTTTAGCGGGCGATACCATTGTTTCGTATAATCTGTTCAACTTCGAAGGCGCTGATGGCTCGACAATTCAATCGTTTAACTATGATGGTGTTGATTACTCACTAGATCAGAGCTTGCTGCCAGATGCTGTTCAAACATTCAGTTTTACTGAGGGTGTTGTAACCATCTCACTAAATGGCGATTTTAGTTTTGAAGTCGCTCGTGATATCGACCACTCAAGCAGTGAAACTCTCGTCAAACAGTTCTCGTTTTTAGCTGAAGATGGTGATGGAGACACTGACACTTCATCGCTTGAGCTAAGTATCACTGACGGCCAAGATCCAATCATTGATTTGATCCCGCCTGTTACTCTCTCAGAAACCAACCTTGCTGATGGATCTTCTCCAAGCGGAAGTGCGGTCAGCGCTACCGAGACGGTTACCTTTACTGCAGGCAGTGATGATGTGGCGAGTTTCCGTATTGAACCAGCCGAGTTCAATGTCGGTGGTGCTCTGACGTCCAATGGGTTTACGGTAGAGATTAAAGAAGATTCGGCTAATCCAGGTACTTACATAGGCTTTATTACTGATGGCTCGAACGCTGAAGTTCCTGTATTCACGATTGCTTTCTCTACAAGTGCTTTGGGCGAATATACCTTTACTTTGCTTGAAGCGTTAGACCATGCGGATGGTTTAGATAATAACGATCTGAGCTTCGATCTACCTGTTTATGCGGTTGACACAGACGGCGATGATTCATTGGTTTCGCAACTGAATGTGACCATCGGTGATGATGTTCAAATCATGCAAGACGGCACATTAGATATCGTTGAACCGAATGTTGCTGATTTGGCTGGTGGTATTGTAACGACCAATATGATCGATGTGATGCCAACGCAAAGTGCTGACGGCGCGACAATCACTCAGTTTACTTATGACGGTGTCGTAAACACACTGGATCAAAGCATTTCAGGCGAACAGCAATTTAGCTTCACGGAAGGCGAGCTATATATCACTCTTGGAGGAGAAGTACGCTTTGAGCCAAATCGTAATTTAGACCACACAACGAGCGAAGACATCGTGAAGTCGATTGTGGTGACTTCAAGTGACTTCGATAACGATTCTCTGACTTCTACCGTAACGCTGACGATTACTGATGGTGATAACCCTACGATTGACGTTATTCCAAGCGTAACCCTTTCTGAAACAAATCTGACTGATGGCTCCGCTCCTAGTGGCAGCGCGGTGAGCTCCACTCAAACCATCACATTTACCAACCAAAGTGATGATGTGGTTCGTTTCCGAATTGAACCAACGGAATTCAATACTAACGATGATCTTAAATCGAACGGTTTAGCTGTTGAGTTACGTGAAGAGCCGACAGGGTCGGGTGACTACATTGGTTTTACTACTAGTGCGACGAATGTCGAAACCACGGTATTTACGCTGAGTTTTTCTAGCACCATATTAGGTGAATACACGTTCACACTCATTGAAGCGTTGGACCATCAAGATGCCCGTGGTAACAACGAGCTCAGCTTTGATCTGCCTGTTTATGCGGTAGACAGTGACGGCGATGATTCACTGATGTCTCCGTTAAATGTCACTATCGGTGATGATGTTCAAATCATGCAAGATAGTGCGTTAGATATCGTCGAGCCCAATCTAACAGATGGTACGGTAACAACTAACACCATTGATGTGATGCAAAATCAGAGTGCTGATGGCGCGACGATCACTCAGTTTACTTATGACGGTCAACTACGAACCCTTGATCAGAATGACAATGGTGAACAGCAATTCAGTTTTACTGAAGGCGAACTATTCATCACGCTTCAAGGCGAAGTGCGCTTTGAGCCCAACCGCAATCTCGACCACACGCTGAACGAAGACATTGTGAAATCAATCGTGGTGACATCTAGTGACTCCGATAACGATGTGCTTACCTCAACCGTCACGCTGACCATTACCGATGGTGATATTCCGACCATTGATAATGTGCCAACTGTGAACTTGTCGGAAACCAATCTGAGTGATGGCTCTGCACCAAGCGGTAGCGCGGTTAGCTCAACTCAAACTATTACTTACACCACTCAAAGTGATGATGTGACCAGCTTCCGTATTGAACCGACTGAGTTCAATTTTGGCGGCACTCTCACATCAAACGGATTAGCGGTCGAGCTGAAAGCTGACCCAACCACACCGGGCGGCTACATCGGTTATGTTACTGATGGTTCGAATGTTGAAACCAATGTGTTCACGATTAGTTTCTCGGATACCAATTTAGGTCAATACACCTTCACCTTACTTGAAGCACTAGACCATGTAGATGGCCTCGCAAATAATAATTTGAGTTTCGACTTACCGGTTTACGCGGTCGATAGCGATGGCGATGACTCGTTGGTGTCTCAACTTAACGTGACCATTGGTGATGATGTTCAAATCATGCAAGGTGGTACGTTAGATATCACTGAACCAAATCTTGCAGACGGCACAGTGACAACCAATACCATCGATGTGATGCCAGAACAAAGTGCCGATGGTGCGACGATCACTCAGTTTACGTATGACGGTCAAGTTCGAACACTGGATCAAACGGACACAGGTGAGCAGCAATTTAGCTTCACAGAGGGTGAGTTGTTCATCACTATTGAAGGTGAAGTACGCTTCGAACCAAATCGCAATCTAGACCACACGGTTAGCGAAGATATCGTCAAGTCGATAGTGGTGACCTCAAGCGATTTAGATAACGATGTGGTGACGTCAACGGTCACTCTGACCATTACTGACGGTGATATCCCAACCATTGATGCGGTGCCAAGTGTCACTTTCTCTGAAACGAATCTTGCAGATGGTTCTTCACCAAGCGGCAGTGCAGTAAGCCAAACAGAGACGATTACCTTCACCAATAAAAGTGATGATGTTGCGAGTTTCCGTATTGAGCCAACCGAGTTCAATGTGGGCGGTGCACTTAAATCGAATGGATTTGCGGTCGAGATAAAAGAAGATTCGGCTAATCCGGGGACTTACATCGGTTTTATTACTAATGGCTCGAACGCTGAAGTTCCTGTATTCACGATTACTTTCTCTACAAGTACTTTGGGTGAATACACCTTTACCTTACTTGAAGCGTTAGACCATGCGGATGGTTTAGATAATAACGATCTGAGCTTCGATCTACCTGTTTATGCGGTTGACACAGACGGCGATGATTCATTGGTTTCGCAACTGAATGTGACCATCGGTGATGATGTTCAAATCATGCAAGACGGTACGTTAGATATCACTGAGCCAAATCTGGCTGATGGTACGATCACAAGCAACACTATTGATGTGATGCCAAATCAGAGTGCGGATGGCGCGACGATCACTCAGTTCACTTATGACGGTCAACTACGAACACTTGATCCGAATGACACTGGTGAACAGCTGTTCAGCTTCACTGAAGGTGAGCTTTATATCACCCTTGAAGGGGAAGTGCGCTTTGAACCTAATCGCGATCTAGACCACTCAGTTAGTGAAGATATCGTGAAGTCGATTGTCGTGACTTCAAGCGATTTTGATAACGACCCGGTGACTTCAACCATTACGCTGACCATTACTGATGGTGACAATCCGACTATTGATGCGGTGCCGAGCGTATCACTTAAAGAAGCGGATCTCGCTGATGGCTCATTGCCAAGTGGTAGTGCGGTTAGCCAAACAGAAACCATCTCGTTCACTAATCAAAGCGACGATGTTGAGAAATTCCGTTTAGAACCAAGTGAGTTTAATACTAACAACGCGCTCAAGTCAGACGGCTTGATCATTGAGATTCGAGAAGAACCAACAGGCTCTGGCAATTATATTGGCTTCACGACCGATATTTCGAATGTCGAAACCACGGTGTTTACTCTCGATTTCAGCAGTTCCACTTTGGGTGAATACACCTTCACTCTTCTGGAAGCGATTGACCACACACCAATTCAAGGCAATAACGACCTAACATTTAACTTGCCAGTTTACGCGGTTGATACCGATGGTGATGACTCGTTAATGTCACCGCTATCGGTGACGATTACTGATGATGTTCAAGTGATGGCAAGTGGTGATCTGACGATTGAAGAGCCTACCGTTGCTGACTTGGCTGCAGGCACGCCAACGACATCCGTTTTCGATGTATTAACATCCGCGAGTGCCGATGGCGCGAGCGTGACTCAATTTACCTATGACGGCACCGCTTACTCTCTAGACCCGAATGATGCGACCGAGCAAGAGTTTACCTTCACCGAAGGCTCACTGTTTATTACGACTCAAGGGGAAGTGCGCTTTGAGCCAAACCGAGATTTAGACCATTCGGTTGGCGATATCGTTAAAAATATCGTTGTGACGTCAAACGATGGTGATGACGACGTTCTTACCTCAACAGTGACACTTACGATTAAGGACGGTGATGTTCCAACCATTGATGTCATTTCGCCAATCTCACTATCTGAAAAGAATCTAGCCGATGGCTCTGATCCATCGAACTCTGCGGTCAGTGACACCAAAGTCATTCAGTTTACTCATGAGAGTGACGATGTTGAGTCGTTCCGTATCGAGCCAACAGAGTTCAATACTCTAGGTACGTTAACGTCAAACAACTTGGCGGTTCAGCTAAAAGAAGATCCTAACAGTGCTGGCGATTACATCGGTTTTGTTAAAGACGCGTCGGATGTTGAAGCTAACGTCTTTACTATTAGCTTCTCGGATACCAATTTAGGTCAATACACCTTTACGTTACTTGAAGCGCTTGACCACGAAGATGGTCTGGTGAATAACAGTTTGA